>JAOPVD010000170.1 GCA_025966295.1 Frankiales bacterium
GCCGTCGAGGCGCCGGTGACCATGTTGCGGGTGTACTGCTCGTGGCCCGGGGTGTCGGCGACGATGAACTTGCGCTTCTCGGTGGAGAAGAAGCGGTAGGCCACGTCGATGGTGATGCCCTGCTCGCGCTCGGCGGCGAGCCCGTCCACGAGCAGCGCCAGGTCCAGCTCGCCGCCCTGCGTGCCGGAGATCTTGGAGTCGGCGGTGAGGGCCGCGAGGGTGTCCTCGAAGACCATCTGCGACTCGTACAGCAGCCGGCCGATGAGGGTGCTCTTGCCGTCGTCCACCGACCCGCAGGTGATGAAGCGCAGCAGGCTCTTGTGCTCGTGCTCCTTGAGGTAGGCCTCGATATCGGTGGCGATGAGGTCGCTCTGGTGCGCCATCAGAAGTAACCCTCTTGCTTCTTCTTCTCCATCGACGCCTTGGCGTCGTGGTCGATCAGGCGGCCCTGACGCTCGGACGTGGTGGCCAGGAGCATCTCCTGGATGATCTGCGGGAGGGTGTCGGCCTCGGACTCGATGGCGCCCGACAGCGGGTAGCAGCCGAGGGTGCGAAAGCGCACCTTCTTGCGCATCGGCACCTCGCCCTCGCGCAGCTGGAAGCGGTCGTCGTCGACCATGATCAGCGTGCCGTCGCGGTCGACGACCGGCCGCTCGGCGGCGAAGTAGAGCGGCACGATCTCGATGCCCTGCAGCGCGATGTACTGCCAGACGTCGAGCTCGGTCCAGTTGGAGAGCGGGAAGACCCGGATGCTCTCGCCCTGGTGCACCCGGGCGTTGTAGATGCGCCACAGCTCGGGGCGCTGCTGCTTGGGGTCCCAGCGGTGGTCCTTGGTGCGGACCGAGAAGATCCGCTCCTTGGCGCGCGACTTCTCCTCGTCCCGGCGGGCGCCGCCGAAGGCCAGGTCGTAGCCGCCGGCCTCGATCGCCTGCTTGAGCCCCTCGGTCTTCCACATGTCGGTGTGCAGCCCCGACCCGTGGTCGAACGGGTTGATGCCGAGCCGCATGGCCTCCGGGTTCTTGTGCACGATCAGGTCGGCGCCGAGCTCGGTCGCCTTCTTGTCGCGCAGCCGGTACATGTCCTGGAACTTCCAGGTGGTGTCGACGTGCAGCAGCGGGAACGGCAGCTTGCCCGGGAAGAAGGCCTTCTGCGCGAGGTGCAGCATCACCGCGCTGTCCTTGCCGACGGAGTAGAGCATCACCGGTCGCTGCGACTCCGAGACGGCGTCGCGCATGATCGCGATGCTCTCGGCCTCCAGGCGCTGCAGGTGGGTCAGGGTGGTCACGCGCATACCTCGATGGCGGTGTCGGCGAACTCCGGACGGCAGATCAGCAGGTCCGGGAGGTACGGGTCGGGGCGGTTGTAGACGAGCGGCGAGCCGTCCAGGCGGGACACGTGCAGCCCGGCGGCCACGGCGACGGCGACCGGGGCGGCGGAGTCCCACTCGTACTGGCCGCCGGAGTGGGCGTAGACCTCGATCTCGCCGAGGACCACGGCCATCGCCTTGGCGCCGGCGGAGCCCATCGGGACGAGCTCGCCGCCGAGGCGGTCGGCGAGCCTCGCGGCGTGCGCGGGCGGCCGGGTCCGGCTGACGGCCAGCCGCGGCGGCCCGTCGTACGGCGCCGGGGTGGGCAGCGGGAAGCCGGTGGCGAGGGTGAGGCCGCGGGCCGGTAGCGCGACGGCGCCGACCGTGGCGACCCCGTCGACGCAGAGCGCGACGTGCACCGCCCAGTCGTCGCGGGGCGGCTCGGAGTACTCGCGGGTGCCGTCGACCGGGTCGACGATCCAGACCCGGGACATGCTCAGCCGCGCCGCCGTGATGTCCCCGTCGGCGGCTCCTTCTTCCGACAGCACGCCGTCGGCGGGCGCCCGGCGGGCGAGCTCGGCCATCAGGTGCACGTGCGCCTCGCGGTCGCCGGCGTCCTTCAGGTCCTTGCCCTCGAGCCCGGTCGTGCGCAGCTGCAGGAGCAGCTCGCCGGCCGAGGTGGCGAGGTCGTGGGCGATCTGGTGATCGGTGTCGTGGGGGTGTCGGTGCGCAGTCATCGGACCACCACTCTGCCGAGCGCCTCCTGGAGGAGTGTCGGCAGGTCCTTGGAACCGCCCGACGCGAGCCAGGTGTCGAGCGTGATCCGGACCGCGGACATGGTCAGCGCGCCCACCAGCCGGGGCCGCGGGTCGTCCGGGACCAGGTCCGGGAAGCGCAGCGCGACGGCGTCGGCGATGGCCTGCTCGAAGCGGACGTAGGTCCACAGCGTCCAGGCCTGCAGACCGGGGGAGGCCTGCGACATCCGGGCCTGCAGCAGCACCAGCTCGGTGCCGCCGCCCTCCAGCGCGTCCGCGAAGCCGCGGAACGTCTCCCGGACCGCCTCCATCGGCCCCAGCTCCGGCGGCTGGACGAGCAGGTTGTCGATGACCAGCTGCAGCCAGGGCACGTTGAAGCCCTCGGCGACCGCGGTCTCCTTGGCGTCGAAGTACCGGAAGAAGGTGGCCCGGCCGACCTCGGCGGCCGCCGCGATCTCATCGATGGTGGTCGCGGCCACGCCCTTCTGGGTGGCGAGCCGGGCGGCCTCGTCGGCGATCCGCTGGTGGGTCGCCCGCCGCTTGCGCTCGCGCAGACCCACGTCCAGCGCAGGGGAGGCGCTGGGCTGAGACATCGTCCCAAGTTAGACGAAATCTCAGAAGAGTCAAAGCCGGCCGCGGCCGAGCTCCAGCAGCGCCATCGCGATGGTCGTACCGGGCCGGTCGAGCGCGCGGCTCACCTCGGTGCGCGCGGCAGGTCCGCGGGCCGCGACGGCGAATTGCACCGGCATGC
>JAOPVD010000198.1 GCA_025966295.1 Frankiales bacterium
CGGCACCGTGGCGGCGCACCTGGCCGCCCTGCCCGCCGAGGTCCGGCCGTCCTACGTCGCGCTGGCCCGGCTCACCGCCGACCGCGCGCTCGCCTCCGGCCGGCTGCAGCCGCAGCAGGCCGAGCCACTGCTGGCTGTCCTGAGCAACGGAGTGCACGCATGATCGTCGCCGCCACCCGCGAGGAGCTGGTCGCCGCCCGCAAGGACCTGCGCGGCCGGGTCGCCGTCGTCATGACGATGGGCGCGCTGCACGACGGGCACGCCGAGCTGGTCCGGCACGCCCGCCGGCACGCCGACGCGGTCATCGTCACCATCTTCGTCAACCCGCTGCAGTTCGGCGCCGGCGAGGACCTGGACCGCTACCCGCGGACGCTGGAGTCCGACCTCGCGATCCTGGACGCCGAGGGCGCGGACGTGGTGTTCACCCCGACCCCGGACGTGGTCTACCCGACCGAGCCGCTGGTGCGGGTGTCGGCCGGCGCGCTCGGCGACGTCTTCGAGGGCGCGTCCCGGCCCGGCCACTTCGACGGCGTCCTGACCGTGGTGCTGAAGCTGATGCACCTCACCCAGCCGGACGTGGCGCTGTTCGGGCAGAAGGACGCCCAGCAGCTGGCGGCGATCCGCCGGATGGTCAGCGACCTCGACGTGCCGGTCAGCGTCGTGGCGGTGCCGACCGTGCGGGAGCCCGACGGGCTGGCGCTGTCCAGCCGTAACCGCTACCTCACCGAGGAGCAGCGCCGTACCGCGCTCGTCCTCGCCCGGGCCCTGGCCGCGCGCGACGTCGCCGCCGGCCGGGCCCTGTTCGACGCCGAGCCCGGCGCCGACCTCGACTACCTCGAGCGGGTGGACTCCCGCACGTTCGAGGCAGCACCCGACGGTGACCTCATCGTGGTCGCCGCCCGGGTGGGCAGCACTCGGCTGATCGACAACCTCCCCCTCGATGAGAAGGCCCCCTGATGCTCCGCACCATGCTCACGAGCAAGATCCACCGCGCCACCGTGACCCAGGCCGACCTGCACTACGTCGGCTCCGTGACGGTTGACCAGGACCTGCTCGACGCCGCCGACCTGTACCCGGGGGAGAAGGTGGCGATCGTCGACGTCACCAACGGCGCCCGTCTCGAGACCTACGTCATCTCCGGCCCGCGCGGCTCGGGCGTCATCGGCATCAACGGCGCGGCGGCCCGCCTGGTGCACCCCGGCGACCTGGTCATCCTCATCGCCTACGGGCAGATGGAGGACGAGGAGGCCCGCACCCGGCAGCCCAAGGTGGTCTTCGTGGACGCCGACAACAAGGTGATCGGCACCGGCACCGACCCGGCCGAGGCGCTGCCGCAGACCGGCCTCACCCGCGGCGACACGCTGCGGCACCCGATGGACCCGCGGGAGGACCGCACCGGCTCCTACGACGACGACCCGACGCTGGTCTGGTGACCGCAGCCACCCGGCTGCTCGCTCCTGACCCGGGCTGGACCACGCACGCCGACGTCGTCGTCGTCGGCTCCGGCGTGGCCGGCCTGACCACCGCCCTGCACGCGACCCGGGCCGGCCGGGTCCTGCTCGTCACCAAGGTGCGGGTCGACGACGGCTCGACCCGCTGGGCCCAGGGGGGCGTGGCGGCGGCGCTCGGCGCCGACGACTCGCCGCTCGAGCACGAGCAGGACACCCTCGAGGCCGGCGTCGGGCTGTGCGACCCGCAGGCCGTGCGGGTGCTGTGCGAGGAGGGCCCGGCCCGGCTGCGGGAACTCATGGGGCTCGGTGCCGCCTTCGACCGCGACCCCGACGGGGAGCTGATGCTCACCCGCGAGGGCGGTCACCACCGCGACCGCATCGTGCACGCCGGCGGCGATGCCACCGGCGCCGAGGTGTCCCGGGCGCTCGTCGCCGCGGTCCTCGCGCACCCGCGGATCCAGCTCATCGAGCACGCACTGGTCCTGGACCTGCTCCGCACCGCCGACGGCCGTACGGCGGGCCTGACCCTGCACGTGCTCGGTGAGGGCACCCAGGACGGCGTCGGGGCGGTGCACGCCCGCGCGGTGGTGCTCGCCACCGGCGGCATGGGGCAGGTGTTCTCCAGCACCACCAACCCGGCGGTCTCGACCGGTGACGGCGTCGCCCTTGCGCTCCGGGCCGGTGCCGAGGTGACCGACCTGGAGTTCGTGCAGTTCCACCCGACGGCGCTGTGGCTCGGGCCGCAGGCCACCGGCCAGCAGCCGCTGATCAGCGAGGCGGTCCGCGGCGAGGGCGCCTTCCTCGTCGACGGCGACGGCGCCCGGGTCATCACCACCGCCGACCACCCGCTCGCCGACCTGGCGCCGCGCGACGTGGTGGCCAAGGCCATCACCCGGCGGATGCACGCGCTCGGCACCGACCACGTCTTCCTCGACGCCCGCGGCGTGCCCGGCATCGAGGCGCGCTTCCCGACCGTCGTGGCCCGCTGCCGCGAGGCCGGCATCGACCCGGTCACCGATCTGGTGCCGGTGGCGCCGGCCGCGCACTACGCCAGCGGCGGGGTGCTCACCGACCTCGACGGCCGCACCTCGGTGCCCGGGCTGTACGCCTGCGGCGAGGTGGCCTGCACCGGCGTGCACGGCGCCAACCGGCTCGCCTCCAACTCGCTGCTGGAGGGGCTGGTCTTCGCCGGCCGGATCGGCGACGACCTGGCGCGCGGGCTGCCGGAGCAGGGCGAGATCGTCCGGCAGGGCCGCGATGCGGTGCTCCTCGACCCGTTCACCCGGGCCGAGCTGGCCCGGCACATGACCGAGGGCGCCGGGGTGCTGCGGTCGGCGGACTCGCTGGCCGCCACCGCCAAGGCGCTGCTGGCGCTCGAGGACCGGCCCTCGACGGCGCCGTCGCCGGCCGCCTGGGAAGCCACCAGCCTGCACGCCGTCGCCAGCGCGCTGGTGGCCGCGGCCCAGCGCCGCAGGGAGACCCGCGGCGCCCACTGGCGCGAGGACTTCCCGCTCGCCTCCGAGGACTGGCGCGGGCACCTCGTCACCACCCTCGCCGGCACGACGTACCGACCCGTGGAGGACTGACCGTTGCTCACCCGACCCACCCTCGAGGCGCTGGCCGCCGCGGGCCTGGACCCTGCCGCCGTCGAGGCGCTCGCGGTCCGCACCGTGGAGGAGGACCTGGCCGGCGGCCTCGACGTCACCAGCGTGGCGACCGTGCCGTTCGACCTCGAGGGCACGGCGGCGTTCGTCCCGCGGCAGGCCGGCGTGGTGGCCGGCATCGCGGTGGCGATGGCCTGCCTCGACGCGGTGGCCGACGGCGACGTCGGCTACGACCTGGTGCGGCCCGACGGCCCGGCGGCGGCCGGTGACACCGTGCTGCAGGTCACCGGCCTGGTCCGGACGCTGCTCACCGCCGAGCGCTCGGCGCTGAACCTGCTGTGCCACCTGTCCGGGATCGCGACGCTGACGGCCACGTGGGTGGCGGCCGTCGACGGCACCGGCGCCCGGATCCGCGACACCCGCAAGACCACGCCGGGCCTGCGGGCCCTGGAGAAGGCGGCCGTGGTCGTCGGCGGCGGGGTCAACCACCGGATGTCGCTGGCCGACGCCGCGCTGGTCAAGGACAACCACGTGGTGGCCGCCGGCGGGGTGGCGGCGGCGTTCGAGGCGGTCCGCCGGATGTGGCCGGACCTGGACGTCGAGGTGGAGTGCGACACCGTCGAGCAGGTCGCCGACGTCGTCGCGGCCGGCGCCGACCTGGTGCTGCTCGACAACATGTCGCTGCTGGACCTGCGGGCCGCCGTCGAGATCTGCCAGCCCAAGGGGGTGCGCACCGAGGCCTCCGGCGGGCTGTCGCTGGAGCGCGCCCGGGCCGTCGCCGAGACCGGCGTCGACTTCCTGTCGGTGGGGGCCCTCACCCACTCGGCGCCCGTGCTCGACCTCGGACTGGACCTGCTCTGATGCTGCTCACCGTCGACGTCGGCAACACCAACATCGTCCTCGGGCTGTTCGACGGGGACCACCTGTTCAGCAGCTACCGGCTGCGCACCGACGCCCGGGTGACGGCCGACGAGCTGGCGCTGCTGTTCCGCGGCCTGCTGGCGCGGCACCCCGAGCCGGACGGCGTGGCGGTCTGCTCCACGGTGCCGCAGGTGCTCGACCAGCTGCGGCTGATGTTCGACCGCTACTACGCCGATGCCCGCACCGTCGTCGTCGGGCCGGGCGTGAAGACCGGGGTGCCGTTGCTCTACGACAACCCCAAGGAGGTCGGGCCCGACCGGGTGGTCAACACCCTGGCCGCGCACACGCTGTACGGCGGTCCGGCGATCGTCGTGGACTTCGGCACCTCCACCAACTTCGACGTGGTCTCCGAGAAGGGCGAGTTCCTGGGCGGGGCGTTGGCGCCGGGGGTCGAGATCTCGGTTGACGCGCTCGCGGCCCGGGCGGCGCGGCTGTTCAAGGTCGAGCTCGTCGAGCCGCGGTCGGTCATCGGCAAGACCACCGTCGAGGCGCTGCAGAGCGGGCTGGTGTACGGCTTCGCCTCGCAGGTCGACGGGATGGTCGGGCGGATCTCCAAGGAGCTCGGCGCCGACCCGATCGTCATCGCCACCGGCGGGCTGTCGCACCTCATGAAGGACCTGTGCGAGTCGATCGACGAGCACGAGCCGGACCTGACCCTCATCGGCCTCCGGCTGGTCTACGACAAGAACGCCTGACCGGCGCCGATAGGCTCGCAGGGTGAGCGAGCAGATCGACGACCTCCCCGAGCAGGTGCGCGTCCGGCGCGAGAAGTACGACCGTCTCTTGGCGGCCGGCACCCCGCCGTACGCGCTGGGCTACCCGCGCACCACCAGCCTCGCCGAGGTCCGCGCCGCGCACGCCGACCTGCCCGCCGACGCCGCCACCGGCGAGGTCGTCGGGGTGACCGGCCGGGTGCTGCTCAGCCGCACCGGCGGCAAGCTGTGCTTCGCCACCCTCAGCGAGGGCGAGTCCCAGGTCCAGGTGATGATCAGCCTGGACGGTGTGGGGGAGGAGCGGCTCGCGGCCTGGAAGGCCGACGTCGACCTCGGCGACCACGTCGGCGTGACCGGCGAGGTCATCAGCAGCCGGCGCGGGGAGCTCAGCATCCTGGCGACCGACTGGCAGCTGACCAGCAAGGCGCTCCGGCCGCTGCCCGACAAGCACAAGGGGCTCACCGACCCCGAGACCCGGATCCGGCAGCGCTACGTCGACCTGGCCGTCAACCCCGAGAGCCGGCAGATGGTGCGGGACCGGGCGACGGTCATCCGGACCGTGCGCGAGCTGCTCCACGACCGGGACTTCATCGAGGTGGAGACGCCCAGCCTGCAGCTGGTGCACGGCGGCGCGGCGGCCCGGCCCTTCCACACCCACGTCAACGCACTGGACCTCGACGTCACCCTGCGCATCGCGCTCGAGCTCTACCTCAAGCGCGCCGTCGTCGGCGGCATCGACAAGGTCTTCGAGATCGGCAAGAACTTCCGCAACGAGGGCATCGACGCGACGCACTTCCCCGAGTTCACGATGCTGGAGTTCTATGAGGCGTACGGCGACTACGACACCGTCGCCGACCTCACCCGCGAGATGGTGCTGACCTGCGCCCGCGCGATCGGCCGCACCGTGGTCTGCGACGGTCAGGTCGACCTGGAGCAGCCGTGGCGGACCGCGACGCTGTTCGAGCTGGTCAGCGAGGCGGTCGGCCAGGACGTCGACGCCGGCACCGACGCCGCGACGCTGGTCAAGCTGGCGGACACCCACGGGGTCGCGCTGCAGGACGGCTGGACCGCCGGGGAGATCGCGCTGGAGCTGTTCGAGAAGCTCGTCGAGC
>JAOPVD010000199.1 GCA_025966295.1 Frankiales bacterium
GGTCGCCCCCGACCTGCCGGCGGCGGTCGACCTCACCGCCTTCGACGAGGGCGGGGCGGCCGCCGAGCCCGGCCGGTTCCAGGGCCCGGCAGCGGGCCGGAGGGTCGGCGGCGGCAAGGGCGGCCGCGGCCAGGGACCCAAGACCTGGCCCACCCGCGAGGAGCGCGACGCCCGCCGCGAGGACAGGGCCCGCGCCCAGGCCGAACAGATCGCCGCCGACCCGGTCGGCGTGGCCCGCGAGATCTGCCTGCGGCAGCTGGAGGTGGGCCCGCGGACCCGCCAGGAGCTGGCCCTCGCGCTCGCCAGGAAGGGCGTGCCGGACGAGGCGGCCGCGCAGGTCCTGGGCCGGTTCGCCGAGGTCGGGATCATCGACGACGCGCTGTTCGCCAGCATGTGGGTGTCCAGCCGGCACCGCGGCCGCGGGCTGGCCGGCCGGGCGCTGTCGCAGGAGCTGCGCCGCAAGGGTGTCGACGACGAGCTGGTGCGCGAGGCCGTCGGCGCGCTGGACCCTGCCGTCGAGGCCGAGACCGCCCGCAGCCTGGTGCGCCGCAAGCTGGCCAGCACCCGCGGGCTCGCCACCGACGCCCGGGTTCGGCGGCTGGCCGGGATGCTGGCCCGCAAGGGCTACGGCGCCGGGTTGGCGTTCCGGATCGTCCGGGAGGAGCTCGAGCGCGAGGGCACCGACCCGCCCGAGCTCTCCTTCGACGCCCTCCAGGCCCTCGACGACTGACGGCGGCGGACCGGTGCACGTGTCTCACCGACACCCCGGCGGGGCCGGGGCGCATGACCCCACGCGCGGGGTGTCGGTGAGACAGGCCAACGGCACGTGGCAGGCTGGGCGCGACCGACGAAGGGACCGCCCGTGCCGACCGACCCGAGCCTGCCCCGCCTGCGCCTGCACGGCCGGCCGGTGTCGGTCGTGGGTCGGGCCCGGATCTACGTGTGCGGCGTGACGCCGTACGACGTGACGCACCTCGGGCACGCCGCCACCTTCGTGTGGGTGGACGCGGCCGACCGGGTGCTGCGCCGGCTCGGCGTGCAGGTCGAGGTCTGCCGCAACGTCACCGACGTCGACGACGTGCTGTTCGACGCGGCCACCCGCGCGGGGGCGCACTACGACCGGTTCGCGGCCGTGCAGCAGTTCCACTTCGAGCGCGACATGGACGCCCTCAGCGTCCGCCGGCCGGCGCACGAGCCGCGCGCCCACACCTTCATCGCCCCGGTGATCGAGCTGGCGCAGGCGCTGCTCGACAACGGTCACGCCTACGAGAGCGCCGGCAGCGTCTACCTGCACGGCGCCCCGGTCGCCGAGACCGCCGGGCTGGACCGGGCCACCGCCGAGCAGCTGCTGCGGGACAACGGCGGCCGGGTCGACGACCCCGCCAAGCAGGACCCGCTGGACCAGGCGGTCTGGCAGGTCAGCACCGCCGACGAGCCGGCCTGGCCCAGCCCGTGGGGCCCCGGGCGGCCCGGCTGGCACGCCGAGTGCACCGCGATGGCGCTCAGCACCTACGGCCCGGGCCTGGACCTGCACGCGGGTGGCGCGGACCTGCGCTTCCCGCACCACGCGTTCGAGGCCGCGCAGGCCGAGGCGGCCACCGGCGTCGCACCGTTCGCGCGGGCCTGGATGCACGTCGGCACCGTCCAGCTCAAGGGCGAGAAGATGGCCAAGTCGGTCGGCAACCTGGTGTTCGTGGCCGACCTGGTGGCCCAGACCAGCGGGCCGGTGGTGCGCACCCTGCTGCTGGACCGGCGCTACGACCAGCCCTGGGACCACACCGCCGAGGCGCTCGCCGCCGCCGGCGCCCGGCGGGACGCGCTGCACGCGGCCGCCGGCCGACCGCACACCGACGAGACCGCGCGGCGCGCCGTGCTGGCCGCGCTCGCCGACGACCTCGACGTGCCCCGGGCCCTCGACCTCGCGATCGAGGAGGGCGGCCAGGCGGCCCGTGACCTCGCCCAGGTGCTGGCCCTTTAGCCCGTCTGCGGCGGCCCTGCGTAGCGGTGCGTCACTTGCAGTAGTGCGGTAGATCACACTTGCGGCTAATGTCCGCGATGCACCGCCTGACCGGGGAGCGGGTCCCCGGTCATCTCCCCCCGGAGGCCGCCGCGTGACGTTCCGAACTCGAGTTCTCCCAGCCGCCGCAGCGCTTGCTGTCGGCACGGCCCTGGCCCTGCCGTCGCAGGCCGCCACGCCGACGCTGCTGCCGACCGACACCTACATCGTGACCCTGGCGCCGTCCGCGGTCTCCAGCACCGTCGCCGCTCTGGTCCGCCCGCTCGGCGGCCGGGTCGGCTTCACCTACAGCCACGCTCTCAACGGCTTCTCGGTGACCCTGCCGACGATCGCCGAGACAGCGCTGCGGCTGCTTCCCGGCGTGGCTGCCGTCCAGCGCAGCCTGCCGGTGCACGCCAGCGCCACGCAGCCGAACCCGCCGTCCTACGGCCTCGACCGCATCGACCAGCGGTCGCTGCCGCTGTCGAAGAGCTACAGCTACACCGCGGACGGCACGGGGGTGACGGCGTACATCATCGACACCGGCATCAGCTACGGGCACACCGACTTCGGCGGCCGCGCGGTGCCGGGCTTCGACGCGGTCACCAAGGGCGGCGGCGCCGCCGACTGCAACGGCCACGGCACCCACGTCAGCGGCACCGTCGGCGGCACCAAGTACGGCGTCGCGAAGAACGTCAAGCTCGTCGGCGTCCGGGTGCTGGACTGCAACGGCTCCGGCTCCACCGCCGGTGTCGTGGCCGGCATCGACTGGGTCACCGCCCACCACGCGGCCGGCGCACCGGCCGTCGCGAACATGTCGCTGGGCGGCGGCGCGGACGCGGCGCTCGACGCGGCCGTCAAGCGGGCCATCGCCGACGGCGTCACCTTCGGCGTGGCCGCCGGGAACAACGGGGGCACGCTGGGCGACCTGCTCGGCAGCTCGAACGCCTGCAACGGCTCGCCGGGCCGGGTGCCGGCTGCGCTGACGGTCGCTGCGACCGACAGCAACGACAACCGCGCGAGCTACAGCAGCCGCGGCAGCTGCGTCGACATCTGGGCGCCGGGCACCGGCATCACCAGCGACTGGTACACCTCGCCGACGGCGACCAACACCATCTCCGGCACGTCGATGGCCACGCCGCACGTGGTCGGGGTCGCGGCGCAGTACCTCACGAACAACCCCGCGGCGACGCCGGCCGCGGTGGCCAGCGCGCTGACGGGCAACGCCAGCGGCGGTGTGGTGAAGAACGCCGGCTCGGGCTCGCCCAACCGGCTGCTGTTCACGAACTACTAGCACGACCGGCACCGGCCGTCGCCCCAGCGGGGCGGCGGCCGGTGCGCGTCGCTAGGCGGCGCAGTCGCTGTCGGAGCT
>JAOPVD010000200.1 GCA_025966295.1 Frankiales bacterium
GTGACCCGTCAGTGGCACGTCATCGACGCGCAGGACATCGTGCTGGGCCGGCTCGCGAGCCAGGCCGCCATCCTGCTGCGCGGCAAGCACAAGCCCTATTACGCGCCGCACCTCGACACCGGTGACTTCGTGGTCGTCATCAACGCGTCCAAGATCGTGATGACCGGCAACAAGGCCGCGCAGTCGCGGGTGCACCGCCACTCCGGCTACCCCGGCGGCCTCACCAGCACCCCCTACGCCGAGGTCCTCGCGACCCGCCCCGAGCGGATCATCGAGAAGGCCATCAAGGGCATGCTCCCCCACAACACGCTGGGCCGTCAGATGATCTCGAAGCTCAAGGTCTACGCCGGTCCGGTCCACCCCCACCAGGCGCAGAGCCCGGTTCCCTTCGAGCTCACCCAGGTGTCGCAGTGACTGCAGAGCTGATCCAGACCGTCGGCCGCCGCAAGGAGGCCATCGTCCGCGTGCGCCTCGTGCCGGGCACGGGGCAGTACAAGCTGAACGGCCGGACCCTCGAGGGCTACTTCCCGAACAAGGTGCACCAGCAGGCCATCAACGAGCCGTTCGTGACGCTCGAGAAGGTCGAGCAGTACGACGTCATCGCGCGCCTGCACGGCGGCGGCATCTCCGGCCAGGCCGGTGCGCTGCGCCTGGCGATCGCCCGGGCCCTCATCGAGGTCGAGCCCGACGACCGCCCCGCCCTCAAGAAGGAGGGCTTCCTGACCCGCGACGCGCGGATCAAGGAGCGCAAGAAGTACGGCCTGAAGAAGGCCCGCAAGGCGCCGCAGTACTCCAAGCGCTAACGATCGTTACCGTCGAGGCGGTCCCCAGTCCCTGGGGGCCGCCTCGCGGCGTGTAAGGGGACAACCGCAGCAAGGAAGAGGTGGCATGGCCAGGCTGTTCGGCACCGACGGCATCCGCGGGCTGGCCAACGGCGACGTGCTCACCCCCGAGCTGGCCCTCGCCGTGGCGCGCAGCGCCGCGCGGGTCCTCGGCGGCAAGAGCGTCGCGATCGGTCGGGACACCCGGCCGTCCGGCGCGATGCTGCAGGCCGCCGCCGCGGCCGGCTTCACCGCCGAGGGCGCCGAGGTGCAGCTGCTCGGGGTGGTGCCGACGCCCACCGTGGCGCACGTCGTGGCGTCCGGCGCGGTCGACCTCGGCCTGGTCATCTCGGCCTCCCACAACCCGGTGCAGGACAACGGCCTGAAGTTCTTCGGTCCCGGCGGGCACAAGCTCACCGACGCCGAGGAGGACGCCATCGAGGCCGGCCTCGAGGTGCGGGGCGGCGGTGTCACGGGCGCGGAGGTGGCCCGCGTCCGGGACGCCGACGGCGACCTGGTCGAGGGCTACCTGCGGGCGCTGCTCGCGACCGCCGGGAGCCTCGAGGGGCTGACCGTGGTGGTCGACGGCGCGCAGGGCGCCGCCTCGCGGCTGGCCCCGGAGCTCTACCGCCGGGCGGGCGCGACGGTCGTCGCCATCCACGCCGACGCCGACGGCGACCACATCAACGAGGGCTGCGGCGCCACCCACCCCGAGTCGCTGGCCGCCGCCGTCATCGAGCACGGGGCCGACCTCGGCATCGCGCACGACGGCGACGCCGACCGCTGCATCGTGGTGGACGCCGGCGGCCAGGTGCTGAACGGCGACCAGGTGCTCGGGCTGCTGGCCCTGGCCCGCCAGGAGACCGGCCAGCCGGGCAGCGATGTGCTCGTCGCCACGGTCATGAGCAACCTCGGCCTGGTGCAGGCCATGACCGCGGCCGGCATCGCGGTGGTCCGGACCGCCGTCGGCGACCGCTACGTCCTGGAGGCGATGCTGGCCGGTGACCACCGGCTCGGCGGCGAGCAGAGCGGGCACGTGGTCATGCTCGACCACGCCACCACCGGCGACGGCCTGCTCACCGCGCTGCAGCTGATGGACCGGGTGGTCCGCAGCGGCCGGTCGGTCGCCGAGCTGGCCTCCGTGGTGACCCTGCTGCCTCAGGTGCTCCTGAACGTGCGGGCCGACCGGAGCCGGGCCGTCGCGGCCGACGTCCTCGCCGCCGTGGCCGGTGAGGAGGCGGCGCTGGCCGGCAGCGGCCGGGTGCTGCTGCGGCCGTCCGGCACCGAACCCCTCGTGCGGGTCATGGTGGAGGCCCCCTCGCAGCAGGTCGCGGACGAGGTCGCGCAGCGGCTGGCCGCCGTCGTTGCTGGCTGAGGCCGCCGGCTGACGGTCGCGCCGCGCCACGCCTAGGGTCTGGCTCATGAGGAACCTCACTCAGGAGGAGGCCCGCGCGCGGGCCGCAGTGCTCGACGTGGCGTCGTACGACGTCGCGCTGGACCTGACGCACGGCGACACGTGGTTCTGGTCCACGACCGTGGTGCGCTTCACGGCCACCCCCGGCGCCAGCACCTTCCTGGAGCTGGACTGCCTGACGATGGTCGACGCCACCCTCGACGGCCGGCACCTGGAGCTGCAGGGCAACCGCATCCCCCTCGACGGCCTCGACGGCGAGCACGAGGTCAAGGTGGTCGCCCGGTGCGCCTACACCCGCAGCGGCGAGGGCCTGCACCGGTTCGTGGACCCGGCCGACGGCAAGGTCTACGTGTACGCGCAGGCCTTCCTGGACGACGCGCAGCGGTTCTTCGCCTGCTTCGACCAGCCCGACCTCAAGGCGGTCCTCCGGCTCACCGTGACGGCCCCCGAGGGCGACGTGGTGCGGTCCAACACCCGCGGCACCAGCAGTGGCAACGGTGGCGGTGTGCACGTGTTCGCCGAGACGGTGCCGCTGTCGCCGTACCACCTGACGCTGGCCGCCGGCCCGTGGGTCGGGGAGCAGACCTGGCATGACGGTATCGAGCTGGGCGTCTGGTGCCGGGCCTCGCTGGCCGAGCACCTCGAGGCCGACGAGCTGTTCGAGATCACCCGCAGTTGCTTGGACCTGCAGCAGCGGGAGTTCGGCTCGCGGTACCCGTTCGGCGACACCTACGACCAGGTCTTCGTCCCCGAGTTCAACGCCGGCGCGATGGAGAACCCCGGCATGGTGACGTTCGCCGACGAGATCTTCGTCCACCGCTCGCGCACCACCGAGGGCAACCGGCGACTGCGGGCCCAGGTGATCGCGCACGAGATGGCGCACATGTGGTTCGGCAACCTCGTCACGATGCGCTGGTGGGACGGCATCTGGCTCAACGAGTCGTTCGCCGAGTTCATGGGCATGCACACCACGGACGAGGGGACCCGCTTCGACGGCGCCTGGTGCGACTTCAGCCTGGGCCGCAAGGCATGGGGGTACCGCGCCGACCAGCTGCCCACCACCCACCCGGTGGCCGGTGAGGTGGCCGACAACCGCGCGGCGCTGCTCAACTTCGACGGCATCTCCTACGCCAAGGGCGCCTCGGTGCTGCGGCAGCTGGTGGCCTTCGTGGGGCAGGACGTCTTCTTCACCGGGCTGCGCAGCTACCTCGCCAAGCACGCCTACGGCAACACCGACCTGGCTGACCTGCTCACCGAGCTGGAGGCCGCCAGCGGCCGCGAGCTGGGGGCGTGGGCCCGCACCTGGCTGACGACCAGCGGCGTCGGGACCCTGCGGCCCCGCTTCACCGACGGCGGGCTGGTCGTCGAGCAGGCCGGCGAGGTGCTGCGCGACCACGTCATCGAGATCGGCCTGTACGACGACGTCGACGGGGTGCTGCGGCTCCGGGAGCGGGTGCCGGTGGAGGTCTCCGGCGCCGCGACGGGGGTGCCGGGCGTCACGCCGGCCGACCTCGTGCTGCTCAACGACCGCGACCTCACGTTCGCCAAGATCCGCTTCGACGAGCGCTCGCTCGCCACCGTGCTCACCGGCCTGGCCCGGCTCGAGGACCCGCTCGCGCGGGCGCTGTGCTGGGGCAGTCTGTGGGACGCCGCCCGGGACGGCGAGCTGCCGGCCCGCGACCACGTGACGGCCGTGCTGGCCGCGGTGGTCGCCGAGCAGGACCCGTCGCTGGTCGAGACCCTGCTCGGCCAGGCCCTCAGGGCCGCCGGGTCCTTCGCCCCGGCCGAGGAGCAGGACGCGCTGACCGCGCGGATCGCGCAGGACTGCTGGTCGGCGCCGGTCGAGCCGGGCAGCGACCTGCAGCTGGTGCGGGTCCGGGCGGCGGTGCAGGCCACCACGGACGCGGCGCTGCTGCACGGCCTGCTGGCCGGCACCGACGTGCCGGAGGGGCTGGTCGTGGACGCGGAGCTGCGCTGGCACGTGGTGCGCCGCGCGGCCGCGCTGGGCCAGCTGGACGAGGCCGCCATCGACCGCGAGCTGGCCGGCGACCGGACCGCCAGCGGCGAGCTGCAGGCGGACGCCGCCCGCGCCGGCCTGCCCGACCCGGCCGTGAAGCAGCGCAGCTGGGACGCGCTGGTGGGCGGCGCGGCCACCAACGCCCAGGTGCGCGCCCTCGGCAGCGGCTTCTGGCAGCGCCACCAGGGCGAGCTGCTCCGGCCCTACGTGGACCGCTACCTGGCGGTGCTGCCGCAGGTCTGGGAGGCGCTGTCCGCCCAACAGGCCCAGTCGATCACCCAGCAGGCGTTCCCGGTGACCCTGGTCGAGCAGGACGTGCTGGACCGGGTCGAGCGGGTGCTGGCGCAGGACGGCCTGCCGGCCGGGCTGCGCCGGGTGCTGCTGGAGCAGCAGGACGACCTGCGCCGGGCGCTGCACGCCCAGTACGTACGGTGATGGAGGGAATCCGCTCCGTAGACGGCTAGCCTGGCTGGCATGTGCGGCATCGTGGGGTACGTCGGTGACCAGGACGCCCTGGAGGTCGTCCTGGGCGGCCTGCGGCGGCTGGAGTACCGCGGCTACGACAGCGCGGGCGTGGCGATCCTGGGGCCGGACGGCCTGCTGGGGGTCGAGCGCAAGGCCGGCAAGCTGGCCAACCTGGAAAAGCAGCTCGGCGACCGTCCGCTGCCCGGCACGCTCGGGATCGGCCACACCCGCTGGGCCACGCACGGCCCGCCCACCGACCGGAACGCGCACCCGCACCTGGACTGCGCGGGCGCCGTCGCGGTCGTGCACAACGGCACCATCGAGAACTTCGAGGTGCTGGTCCGCGGCCTGGAGGAGCGCGGCCACCAACGCCGCTCCGACACCGACACCGAGGTGGTCGCCCACCTGATCGAGGAGCGCTACGACGGCGACCTGGCCGCCGCGGTCCGCTCGGTCTGCCGCGACCTCGAGGGCTCGTTCGTGCTGGTCGTCGCGCACCGGTCCGAGCCCGACCTGGTCGTCGCGGCCCGCCGCAACCTGCCGCTGGTCATCGGGCTCGGCGAGGGCGAGAACTTCGTCGGCTCCGACGTCACCGCCTTCATCGCCCACACCCGGGAGGCCCGCGCGGTCGAGCAGGACCAGGTCGTCGAGGTGCGCCGGTCCGGCGTCGTCGTCACCGACCTCGCCGGCACCGTCGTGGACGGCGAGAGCTACCACGTCGACTGGGACACCGACGCCGCCGAGAAGGGCGGCCACGAGTTCTTCATGCTCAAGGAGATCCAGGAGCAGCCGGCGGCGGTCCGGGACACCCTCGGCGGCCGGCTCACCGCGCAGGGCCTGCTGCACCTCGACGAGCTGTCGATGAGCGACGAGGACATCCGCGACATCGAGCAGGTCTTCATCGTCGCGTGCGGCTCGGCCTACCACTCCGGGCTGGTCGGCAAGTACGCCATCGAGCGCTGGTGCCGGCTGCCCGTCCAGGTCGAGATGGCCAGCGAGTTCCGCTACCGCGACCCGGTGGTCGGCCGGAACACCCTCGTCATCGCGGTGTCGCAGTCCGGCGAGACCGCCGACACCCTGGAGGCCGTCCGGCACGCCAGGGCGCAGAAGGCCAAGGTCCTCGCCGTCACCAACACCGTGGGCTCGACCATCAGCCGGGAGAGCGATGCCGCGCTCTACACCCGCGGCGGCCCGGAGGTCGCGGTCGCCTCCACCAAGGCCGTGATGACCCAGATCACCGCGATGTACCTGGTGGGGCTCTACCTCGCACAGGTCCGCGGCACCCGCGACGCCGACGAGGTGCGCGCCCACCTGCGCGACCTGCAGAGCATCCCGGCCCTGGTGGAGGAGGTGCTGTCGCGGATGGAGCCGGTGCGGGCGCTCGCCAAGGAGCTCGCGACCGAGGAGCGGGTGCTGTTCCTGGGCCGGCACGTCGGCTACCCGATGGCCCTCGAGGGCGCCCTGAAGCTCAAGGAGCTGGCCTACATCAGCGCCGAGGGTTTCCCGGCCGGCGAGATCAAGCACG
>JAOPVD010000208.1 GCA_025966295.1 Frankiales bacterium
CACCGGTCTCGCTGGCCGCCCTCAAGGGCCCGCGGCTGCGCCCGGACGTGCTCGTCACGGCGCGCGGCCCGCTGCCGGCCAAGAAGGTGCACGACGTGGCCATCCTGGCACCCGGCGCGGTGGCCTACGCCTCCGGCACGGTCCGGGTGGCCGGCAAGGCCGTGCAGGTGGCCAGCGTCTCCCCCGCCACCTTCCGGCGCTTCGCCGCCGCCGGCACCGCCGAGTCGACCGCCGTCTGGCAGACCGTCGCCGACGGCGGCCTGATCGCCTCGCACACCATCGCCAAGCGGCTCCACCTGCAGCTCGGCAAGGACCTGCAGGTCGCGGGCAAGGCGCCCCTCACGCTGCGCCTCGGTGCGCTGGCCACCACCGGCATCCCCGGCACCGACCTGGTGGTGGACGCCGCCACCGGCCAGCGGCTCGGCCTGACGGGCGCCACCACGCTCGTGCTCCACGCCGGCAAGGCCGACCCGGCCACCCTCGCCGCCCGGGTCCGCAAGGTCACCGGCGGCGCCGCCGAGATCGACCTGCTGACGCCCCCGGCCGCCAACCCGGTCGCCTTCCTCACCGGCAGCCGGGCGGCCCGGGCCTTCGGCGCCTTCTCCTACAAGTACTTCGCGGACGGCACCATCGCGCCGGACGCCGCCTGGGTCCGGGCCAACATCGTCAGCGCCCGGGTGCCGATCTTCGGCCGGGTCACCTGCCACCGGCTGATGATCCCGCAGCTGCGCGGCGCGCTGCAGGCCGTCGCGGACGCCGGCCTGGCCTCCTCGCTGCGCACCTACAACGGCTGCTACGTCCCGCGCTTCATCGAGCGCGACCCGTCGCACGCGATCTCCCTGCACACCTGGGGCATCGCCATCGACTTCGACGCCGCCACCAACTACCGCGGCATCAAGGGCACGATGGACCCGCGGGTGGTCAGCATCTTCAAGCGCTGGGGCTTCCGCTGGGGCGGCGACTGGACCTACACCGACCCGATGCACTTCGAGATCGGCGCGCTGCTGCGCTGACGGACGCCTCTGCTTGAGTGCTCCTCGGAGGGTCGAGTCTCCGAGAGGAAGCACCGCGTGCCCTTCACCGTCGTCCTGGCCACCGAGCAGCTCGTCGTCGATGCCGACGAGCACCGCCTCGAGGGCCGGTTCCACGTCTTCCGCAGCAGCACGTCCGTGATGGGACGGCCGCGCACCATGGTGGTCCGGCGGCTGCCTGCGACCGACGTCCTGAGCGTGACCGCCGTGCCCTGACACACCGAAGGGGCCCCCCGCGTGCGGAGGGCCCCTTCGGTCAGGTACTGCTAGTGCGCGTGGCCGTGGCCGCCGTGGTTGTGGCCTGCGGAGGCCTCCTCCTCGACGGGGGTCTCCGTCACGAGCGTCTCGGTCGTCAGCAGCATGCTGGCGATCGAGGCGGCGTTGCGGACGGCCGACCGGGTGACCTTGACCGGGTCGACGACCCCGGCGGCGACCAGGTCGACGTACTCGCCGGTGGCCGCGTTGAGGCCGAAGCGGTTGCCGTCCTTGGCACCGGCCTCACGGGCCCGGTTGACGGCGACGCGGCCCTCGAGGCCGGCGTTCTCGGCGATCCAGCGGGCCGGCTCGTCGAGCGCCTTGCGGACGATCATCACACCGACGCGCTCGTCGCCCGACAGGCCCAGGCCGTCGTCGAGCACCGCGGCGGCGTGCACCAGCGCGGCGCCACCACCGGGGACGATGCCCTCCTCGACCGCGGCGCGGGTGGCCGAGATGGCGTCCTCGAGCCGGTGCTTGCGCTCCTTGAGCTCGACCTCGGTGTGCGCGCCGACCTTGATGACGCCGACACCGCCGGCCAGCTTGGCCAGCCGCTCCTGGAGCTTCTCCTTGTCCCAGTCGCTGTCGCTGTTCTCGATCTCCTGCTTGATCTGCGCGACCCGGCCGGCGACCTCCTCGCGGCTGCCACCGCCGTCGACGATCGTGGTGGCGTCCTTGGTGACCGTCACCGAGCGGGCCGTGCCGAGGACCTCCAGGCCGACCTGGTCGAGCTTGAGGCCGACCTCGGCGCTGACGACCTGGGCGCCGGTGAGCACCGCGATGTCCTGCAGCATCGCCTTGCGGCGGTCACCGAAGCCGGGGGCCTTGACCGCGACGACCTTGAGGGTCTTGCGGATGCTGTTCACGACCAGGGTCGAGAGCGCCTCGCCGTCGATGTCCTCGGCCACGATGAGCAGCGGCTTGCCGGACTGGACGACCTTCTCCAGCAGCGGCAGCAGCTCGGCGATGGCCGAGACCTTGCCGTTGTTGATGAGGACGTAGGCGTCGTCGAGGTGCGCCTCCATCCGCTCCGGGTCGGTGACGAAGTACGGGCTGATGTAGCCCTTGTCGAACTGCATGCCCTCGGTGAGCTCGAGCTCCAGGCCGGTGGTGTTGCTCTCCTCGACGGTGATGACGCCGTCCTTGCCGACCTTGTCCATCGCCTCGGCGACGAGCTCGCCGACCTTGGGGTCCTGCGCGCTGATGGCGGCGACGGCAGCGATCTCGGCCGGGGTCTCGATCGGCGTGGCGGCCTTCAGCAGGGCCTCGCTGATGGCCTCGACGGCCTTGTCGATGCCGGCCTTGATGCCCATCGGGTTGATGCCGGAGGCGACCGCCTTGAGGCCCTCGTGGACCATGGCCTGGCCGAGCACGGTCGCGGTGGTGGTGCCGTCACCCGCGACGTCGTTGGTCTTGGTGGCCACCTCCTTGGCGAGCTGGGCACCCAGGTTCTCGGTGGGGTCCTCGAGCTCGATCTCGCGGGCGATGGTGACGCCGTCGTTGGTGATCGTCGGGCCGCCGTACTTCTTGCCGATGACGACGTTGCGGCCCTTCGGCCCGAGCGTCACCTTGACGGCGTTGGCGAGGGTGTCGACGCCGCGCTCGAGCGAGCGTCGGGCGTCCTCGGAGAAGCTGAGGGTCTTGCTCAAGGCATGTCCTTCCAGAGAGGTGCGCACAAGACGTCGACGCCCCGGCCCCCGCATGGGGTGCCGGGGCGTCGAACGGGTTGGTTCTTAGCCTTCGATGACGGCCAGGACGTCGCGGGCGGAGAGCACGAGGTACTCCTCGCCGGCGTACTTGACCTCGGTGCCGCCGTACTTGCTGTACAGCACCTTGTCGCCGACCTTGACGTCGAGCGGCACGCGGGCGCCGTCCTCGAAGCGGCCCGGGCCGACGGCCAGGACGGTGCCC
>JAOPVD010000212.1 GCA_025966295.1 Frankiales bacterium
CCGGCGCCGACAGCCCCTGGCCCGAGCTGGCGGGCCGGGCGGTCACCGTCACGGCCGAGGACGGGGTGCCGCTGCGGGTCGAGGTGCACGGCCCCGACGCCGCCACCGGCACCGTCGTCCTCGCCCACGGGTACGAGCTGTCGGGCGCGCTGTGGGACCGGCAGGTCGCGGCCCTGCTGGCGGCCCGCCCGGACCTGCGGGTCGTGGCGTTCGACCAACGCGGCCACGGCGGCTCCGGCCGCACCTCGGCCGCGCGCGCCACGCTCGGCCAGCTCGGCCGGGACCTGCGGACCGTCCTCGACGCGGTCGCGCCCACCGGGCCGGTCGTGCTCGCCGGGCACTCGATGGGCGGTATGGGGCTGATGGCCTTCGCCGAGCAGTTCCCCGAGCTGATCGGGCCGCGCGTCGTGGCCGTCGCCCTCGTCAGCACCTCGCCGGGCCGGCTGGCCGAGGTCACCTACGGCCTGCCCAAGGCGGTCGCCGCCTTGGGGCAGCGCACGCTGCCGTGGTTCAACGAGCTGGCCCGGCGGCGGGAGGCGGCCGGCAAGGGCAAGCCCGCGCGGCCCGGGATCGTCCGGCTGCTGGTCGGCAAGGGCGCCCCGCCGGCCGATGTCCGGCGCACCCTCGAGGTGATGGCCGCCTGCCCGGCCGCCACCGTCGCCGACTTCCACCTGACCTTCACCGAGCACGACCGCCTCGCCGCGCTCGGGGCGCTGGCCGAGGTGCCGGTGCTGGTGCTGTCCGGGCGCCGCGACCTGATCTGCCCGGTCGAGCACAGCGAGGACATCGCCCGCGCGCTGCCGCACGCCCGGCTCTGCGTCTACCCGGACGCCGGCCACATGCTGCAGCTCGAGCGGCCTGCGGAGGTCAGCCGCCAGCTGGTCGAACTGGTCGAAGTCCTGCCGCGGTCCGGACCCGCCCGCCGTACCGGGTCCGCCGCGACCTGACGGCCCGCGGGGCTACTCCGCCTCGCGGAGCAGCTCCCCGAGCCGGCCGACGCCCTTGGCCAGGTCGTCGTCGCCGAGCGCGTACGACAGCCGGAAGTAGCCGGGGGTCCCGAAGGCCTCGCCGGGCACCACCGCGACGCCCACCTCGTCGAGGACCAGCTCGGCCAGCTGCGCCGAGCTCTCGAGGGTGGTGCCGCGCAGGGTCTTCCCGAGCAGGGCCTTGACCGACGGGTAGCAGTAGAACGCACCGAACGGCTCCGGGCACTCCACGCCCGGGATGTCGTTGAGCAGCCGCACCATCGTCTGCCGGCGCCGGTCGAAGGCGGCCCGCATCTCGGCCACCGCGGACAGGTCACCGGAGACCGCGGCCAGCGCGGCGCGCTGCGCCACGTTGGAGACGTTGGAGGTGGCGTGCGACTGCAGGTTGGTGGCGCCCTTGACGACGTCGGTGGGGCCGATCAGCCAGCCCACCCGCCAGCCGGTCATGGCGTAGGTCTTGGCCACACCGTTGACGACCACGCACTGGTCGGCCAGCTCCGGCACCGCGACCGGCATGCTCACGTGCTCGGCGTCGCCGTAGACGAGGTGCTCGTAGATCTCGTCGGCGACCACCCAGATGCCGTGCTCGAGGGCCCAGCGGCCGATCGCCTCGACCTCCTCGGGGGAGGCCACGGCGCCGGTCGGGTTCGACGGCGAGCACCACAGCAGCACCTTGGTGCGCTCGGTCCTGGCGGCCTCCAGCTGCGCGACGGTGACCCGGTAGCCCTGCTCCTCGGTGGTCACCACGTCGACGGGCACGCCACCGGCGAGCTTGATCGCCTCCGGGTACGTCGTCCAGTAGGGCGCGGGCAGCAGGACCTCGTCGCCCGGGTCGAGCAGGGTCGCGAAGGCGGCGTAGACGGCCTGCTTCCCGCCGTTGGTGACCAGGACCTGGGCGGGTCGCACCTGGTACCCGCTGTCGCGCGCGGTCTTGGCCGCGATCGCCTCCTTCAGCTCCGGGAGTCCGCCCGCGGGGGTGTAGCGGTGGTTCTTCGGGTCCGCGCACGCGGCCACGGCGGCCGCGACGATCGGCGCCGGCGTCGGGAAGTCGGGCTCACCGGCGCCGAAGCCGACCACGTCCTCACCGGCGGCCTTCTTGGCCTTGGCCTTGGCGTCGACGGCGAGGGTGGCGGACTCGGCGATCCCGCCGATGCGGGCGGACACGCGGCGGGCGGGAGTGCGGACGGTGCTGGTCATGTTCCTATGGTCCCAGGCGGGGCAACCGGCTTCCTTTGGGGGTCGAGGGCCCGACGCCCTACACTTGTCCGTCTGGGGCCCGACGCCTCTGCTCCGGCGCGCCCGCGCACCGGCCCGCAGCAGCGCCGAATCCCTAGGGGTGTAGCTCAGCTGGCCAGAGCGCCGGTCTCCAAAACCGGATGTCGCAGGTTCGACTCCTGTCACCCCTGCAGGACGACCCGCACCACCGACCGACGAGACGAGGACGACCAGTGAGCGAGAGCGCAGGGACCGCCGTCGCGGACCGCGGCGACGACGCACGCGGCCCCAAGAAGGAGCGTCGTCCCAACATCTTCGCGCGCATCGTCACCTATGTGCGCCAGGTGGTGGCCGAGCTCCGCAAGGTGATCTGGCCGACCCGCAAGGAGCTGGTGACCTACACGACGGTGGTGCTGGTGTTCGTGGTCGTCATGGTCTCGATCGTGGCGGTGTTCGACTTCGCCTTCACCCAGGGCGTCCTCGCCATCTTCGGCAAGTAGCCCGAACCCCTATGTCAGAACAGGACGTGAGCGTGTCCGAGTACAGCTTCCCCGAGGAGACCCCGCAGGACTCGGGGGCGCCGCGGTCGGAGCAGGAGGAGGCCACCGAGGGCGTGGCCGAGTCCGTCGCGCCTGCCACCGAGGCCGGCACCGGCCCCGCTGATGAGACCGAGCTCGGCCTGGGCGGCACCGAGGACGGCGAGCCGTACGTCGAGGCCGCCGCTGACGAGGCGGCCGACGAGGTTCCCGCCGAGGCGCCCGCGGCCCCCGCCGCCGAGGCGCCGGCCGAGCCGGCCGACCCCGCCGACGAGC
>JAOPVD010000220.1 GCA_025966295.1 Frankiales bacterium
TCGGCGCCCTCGTGCGCGACGCCCGCAAGCAGCGCGGCCTGACCCAGCACCAGCTGGCGGAGGCGCTCAAGACCAGCCAGTCGGCAGTGGCCCGCATCGAGCAGGGCCGCCAGAACGTCTCGCTGGAGATCCTGGCCCGGATCGGCACCGCCCTCGACACCGGCCTGCTGCAGCTCGGCACCCGGGTCGGGCCGACCCACCTGCGGGTCGTCGGCGGCCAGCCGCTGTCGGGCTCGATCGAGGTCAAGTCGAGCAAGAACGCCGCGGTGGCGCTGTTGTGCGCCTGCCTGCTCAACGACGGCCGCACCACGCTGCGCGGGGTGGCCCGCATCGAGGAGGTCAACCGGATCGTCGAGGTGCTCCGCAGCATCGGGGTCAGCGCCACCTGGATCGGCGACAGCGACCTCGAGCTGCGCCCGCCGGCGGTCCTGCACCTGGACCGCCTCGATGAGGCGGCGGCCCGCCGTACCCGCTCGGTGCTGCTCCTGCTCGGCCCGCTCGTGCACCGGAGCGCCTCCTTCGCGCTGCCCTACGCCGGCGGCTGCGAGCTCGGCACCCGCACCGTCGAGCCGCACAAGACGGCGCTGCGGCCGTTCGGGGTCAAGGTGGTGGCGACCGAGGGCAGCTACCACGTCGAGCGCGACCCGGCGGTGGCCCCCGAGCGGCCGATCGTCCTGACCGAGCGCGGCGACACCGTGACCGAGAACGCCCTGATGGCGGCCGCGCGGCTGGACCGGGTGACGGTCATCCGCAACGCCAGCAGCAACTACATGGTCCAGGACCTGTGCTTCTACCTCGAGCAGCTCGGCGTGCGGGTGGAGGGCGTCGGGTCGACCACGCTGACCGTCCACGGCCGCGCGCACATCGACGTGGACGTCGAGTACTCGCCCTCCGAGGACCCGATCGAGGCGATGTCGCTGCTCACCGCCGCGATCGTCACCGGCTCCACCGTCGAGGTGCGGCGGGTGCCGGTGGAGTTCCTCGAGGTCGAGCTGGCGGTCCTCGAGGAGATGGGCTTCGAGCACACCCGGTCCGCGGAGTACGCCGCCGCCAACGGCCACACCCGGCTGGTCGACATCACCACCCACCCGTCGGTGCTGCACGCGCCGCTGGACAAGGTCCACCCGATGCCGTTCCCCGGGCTGAACATCGACAACATCCCGTTCTTCGCCGTCATCGCGGCCGTCGCGCAGGGCCGCACGCTGCTGCACGACTGGGTGTATGAGAACCGCGCGATCTACCTCACCGAGCTCAACCGGCTCGGCGGGCACGTGACGCTGCTCGACCCGCACCGGGTCTGGGTGGACGGGCCGACGCACTGGTCGGCGGCCGAGGTGGTCTGCCCGCCGGCGCTGCGCCCCGCCGTCGTGCTGCTGCTCGCCATGCTGGCCGCCAAGGGCACCTCGGTGCTGCGCAACGTCTACGTCATCGACCGCGGCTACGAGGACCTGGCCAACCGGCTGGCGTCCCTCGGCGCCCAGATCGAGCCGTTCCGCGACATCTGACGGTTGCCGGACCCCTGCACGGGGGACGGTGCCCGCATGCGACTTGGACGAGCAGGACTGGTGGGTGCCGCGATCAGCTTCGCGCGCAGCAAACGCGGACAGCAGCTGATCCACGACGTACGGCGCAAGGTCGACACGCCGGCCAACCGGCACAAGCTGCAGGAGACCGTCAAGGGCCTGCGCGGACGCCGGCCGCCGCGCTGACCGGCCGGGGCGGCGCGCCCGTCTAGGCTGCGCGCGTGCTCAGGACGGTGACGGCGACGCGGTACGTCACGCCGCTGCGCGAGGGCGGCTCGCTGCCCGGCCTGATGGAGGCCGACGACCTCGGCACCTGGGTGGTGAAGTACGTCGGTGCCGGCCAGGGCCGCAAGACCCTGGTGGCGGAGATCATCTGCGCCGCCCTGGCCCGCGGGCTCGGCCTGCCGGTGCCGGAGCTGGTCCTCGTCGACGTCGACCCGCTGCTCGGCCGCTCGGAGCCGGACGAGGAGGTCCAGGACCTGCTGCAGGCCTCGGCCGGCCTCAACCTCGGCATGGACTTCCTGCCCGGCTCCTTCGGCTTCGACCCGCTGGCGCACGAGCTCGACCCGCTGCTGGCGTCCAAGGTGCTGTGGTTCGACGCCTTCGTCGGCAACGTCGACCGGTCCTGGCGCAACCCCAACCTGCTGATGTGGCACCGCGCGCCGTGGCTCATCGACCACGGCGCCTGCCTGGTCTTCCACCACGCCTGGTCGCGGGCCGCCGGCTCGGTCGCCAAGGCGTACGACGTCGCGGGCCACGTGCTGTCCGAGCAGGCCACCGCCCGCCGGCAGGCCGACGCCGCCCTCGCGCCGCAGGTCACCCGCGAGCTGCTCGAGCAGGCCCTCGCCGAGGTGCCGGACGTCTGGCTCGCGGACGAGGACGGCTTCGCCTCGCCGGCGGCCGTCCGGCAGGCCTACACCGACCACCTGCTCGCCCGGCTCGCGGCACGGGAGAGGTGGCGGCCATGAGCGCGCTGTTCGAGTACGCCGTCCTGCAGGCGGTCCCCCGCGTCGAGCGCGGCGAGTGCGTCAACGTCGGGGTCGTCCTGTACAGCCAGGACCGCGACTTCCTGGACGCCCTCGTCCACGTCGACGAGACCCGGCTGCGGTCCCTGGATGCCACCGTGGACGTGGCCGCCGTCCAGGAGTCCCTCGACGCGGTGTGCCGGGCCTGCGCCGGGGAGGGACCGGCCGGGCAGACCCCGCTGCGCCAGCGCTTCGGCTGGCTGACGGCCCCCCGGAGCACGGTCGTGCGCACCGGACCGATCCACACCGGCAAGACCGACGACCCGGCCGCCGAGCTCAGCCGGCTGCAGCAGCTGTTGGTCCTCTAGCTCGTCCGCCCGTCGTCGCGCAGGAAGAACGCCGCCGCGCCCGGCTCGGTCTTGACGTCGAGGACCACGCCCTCCAGCCGGGGCAGCACGCACGGGTCGAGGAACACCAGCGCACGCGTGCCCGCGGCGCCGATGATGGCGTCGTCGGACTCCGGCTCCTCGACCAGGCCCATCGACAGCGCCCCGGAGCCGCCCGCGTGCGTCATGCGCAGCCCGGTGATCTCGAGCGGGGAGGCGTCGGCGAGCTTGTCGATGACCTGAGCGGCCGCAGGCGTAATCGTCAGCACACCGGATCCCTCCGAGAGCCCCGAGGGAAGCTCGCCAGGCGGCGACCGGAGCACCCCCACCGTCGACCCTGAGTGGCAGCAGGTCAAGCGCGCCCCTAGCCTGCTGGCGTGCACATCGAGGTGGTCCCGCCCGACGCGACGCAGGCAGCCCGGCAGCTCGCCGAGGTGCTGCTGGACAGCGTGGACGGGGGCGCCAGCGTCGGCTTCCTGGCCTCGCTCACCGCCGAGGCCGCCGAGCAGTGGTGGTCCGCGCAGCTCGCCGACCCCGGCGCCACCACGCTGTGGGCCCGCGAGGGCGACCGGGTGCTCGGCACCGTGACGCTGCGCCCCTCCGCCCTGGACAACGCCGGCCACCGGGCCGAGGTCGGCAAGCTGCTGGTGCTGCAGGCGGCCCGCGGCAGGGGCGTCGCGACCGCCCTCATGCACCGGCTCGAGCAGCTCGCCGCCGGGCAGGGCCGCTGGCTGCTGCTGCTCGACACCGAGACCGACAGCCCGGCCGAGCGGCTCTACCGCCAGCTCGGCTGGGAGGTGGTCGGCATCGTCCCGGACCACGCCGCCGGCCCCGGCGGCGCGCTGGCCCCGACCACCTTCCTGCGGAAGGCCCTGGCCCGGTGACGGACGGCTTCCAGGTCACCAGCGACCGCGACCGCATCGACCCCGACGCGGCCTGGGACTTCCTGTCCCAGCACGCCTACTGGGGGCGCTGGCGGTCCCGCGCCGACTTCGACCGGCAGCTCGAGACCGCCTGGCGACTGGTCGGGGTCTTCCGCGACAGCGGCCAGATGGTGGGCTTCGCCCGGGCCGTCTCCGACGACGTCAGCTTCGCTTACCTGGCCGACGTCTTCGTGCTGCCGGAGTGCCGGCGGCTCGGCCTGGGCCGCGCCCTGGTGGCCGAGATGATCGAGCACGGCCCGGGTCGCGACTTCCGGTGGGTGCTGCACACCGCCGACATGCAGCCGCTCTACGCGCAGTTCGGCTTCGCTGCGCCCGACACCGGTGCCATGGAGCGCCGCTCCCGGCTGGGCTGAGTCAGGCCAGCTCGGCGAGCGCCGCCAGAAACGCCGAGGTCTCGTCCTCGGTGCCGGCGTTGACCCGCAGCCAGCCCGCCAGCCCCGGCCCGGACGACACGTCGCGCACCAGCACCCCGCGGTCCAGCAGCTGCTGCCAGACCTGCGCCGGCTGCTCGAACGGCCCGAACAGCAAGAAGTTGGCCGCGGTCGGCACCACCGTGAGCCCGAGCGCCCCAATGCCCGCGACCATCCGGTCGCGCTGGGCCTTGACGGCCTCGACCGTGCCGAGCAGCTCGTCGGTGTGTGCCAGCGCCACCCGCGCGGCGGTCTGGGTGAGCGCCGACAGGTGGTAGGGCAGCCGCACCAGCCGCAGCGCGTCGACCACCTCGGCGGAGGCGGCCAGGTAGCCCAGCCGCAGCCCGGCGCCGGCGAACGCCTTCGACATGGTGCGCGACACCAGCAGCCGCGGGTGCGCGTCCAGCAGCGTCACCGCCGAGACGGTGCCGCCGAACTCGGCGTACGCCTCGTCCACCACCACGACGCCCGTGCTGGCCTCGCACACCGCGGTGACGACGTCGAGGGCGGTCACGGTGCCGGTCGGGTTGTTCGGCGTCGTCAGGAAGGTGATGGCCGGCTGGTGCCGGCGCACCGCCGCGACCGCCACCTCCAGCGACAGCGTGAAGTCCGCGGCCCGGTGCTCGGCGACCCAGCCGGTGTTGGTGCCGGCCGCCAGCAGCGGGTGCATCGAGTACGACGGCTCGAAGCCGAGCGCCACCCGGCCCGGGCCACCGAACGCCTGGCACACCTGCTGGAGGACCTCGTTGGAGCCGTTGGCCGCCCACACCTGCTCGACCGACAGCGCGACGCCGGTCACCCGCGTCAGGTAGGCGGCCAGGTCCAACCGCAGGCCGAGCGCCTCCCGGTCGGGGTAGCGGTTGAGCGACGCCCCCGCCTCCGAGACCGCGCGGGCCAGGTCGGCGACCAGCGCGGCGGACGGCGGGTAGGGGTTCTCGTTGACGTTGAGCTGGATCGCCTCGGGCAGCTGCGGGGCGCCGTAGGGCTTCTTGCCGACCAGGTCGTCGCGGACCGGCAGCGTCACCGGACCCGGACCTGCACGGCCTCGACGTGGGCGACCAGGTCCTCCGCACCACCGAGGGCCGCGACGTGCGGCGCCACCGTGGCGAGGGCCTCGGCGGAGTACTCCACCAACGACATCCGCTTGAGGAAGCTCTGCGCGGACAGGCCCGCCGAGAAGCGCGCCGTACCGCCGGTGGGCAGCACGTGGTTGGAGCCGGCCAGGTAGTCGCCGAGCGACACCGGCGTGAAGCCGCCGACGAAGATCGCGCCGGCGTTGCGGACCCGGCGGGCCCGCTCCGGGGCGTCGGCGGTGATGACTTCGAGGTGCTCGGCCGCCCAGGCGTCGACGACCTCCAGGCCGTGGTCGAGGTCCTCGACCAGCACCTGCGCCGACTGCCCGGCCAGCGCCGCCTCGACCCGGTCGCGGTGCTTGGTCGCCGGCACCTGCTTGCCGAGCTCGACATCGACCGCGTCGAGCAGCTCGGCGGAGTCGCTGACCAGCAGGCAGGCCGCGAGCGGGTCGTGCTCCGCCTGCGCCACCAGGTCGGCCGCCACCGCGGCGGGTACGGCGGTGTGGTCGGCGAGGATCGCGATCTCGGTCGGGCCGGCCTCGCTGTCGATGCCGCAGCGGCCCTGCACCAGGCGCTTGGCCGCGGCGACGTAGACGTTGCCCGGGCCGGTGATGACGTCGACGGGCGGGACGCCCTCGACGCCGTAGGCGAACATCGCGATCGCCTGGGCGCCACCGACGGCGTAGACCTCCTCGACCCCGAGCAGCGCGCAGGCCGCCAGGATCGCCGGGTTGGGCAGGTTGCCGAACTCCGCCTTCGGCGGCGACGCGACGGCCAGCGAGCCGACGCCCGCGACCAGCGCCGGTACGGCGTTCATGACGACCGAGCTCGGGTAGGCGACCCGACCGCCGGGGACGTACAGGCCGACCCGGCCGACGGGCAGCCAGCGCTCGGTGACGGTGGCGCCGTCGACGACCTTGACCACCTCGTCGGGGCGCAGCTGCGCCTGCGAGACGGTGCGGTTGCGGCGGATCGCCTCCTCGAGGGCGGCGCGCACCTTCGGGTCGAGCTCCTCCAGCGCCCGCTGCAGCGCCGCGGCCGGGACCCGCAGGTCGGTGAGCGTCACGCCGTCGAAGCGCGCGGTGGCCTCGCGGACCGCGTCGGCGCCGCGGTCGCGGACCGCCTCGACGACCGCCCTGATGTCCTCGACCGCGACGGCCACGTCGATCTCGGCGCGCGGCAGCACGCCCAGCAGGTCCTCGTCACGCCGACCTCGCAGGTCGAGCCGGGTCAGCACGGTGGAGCTCCTCGCAGGCGGTGGGAAGGTGCGTCCGAAGCCTATCGGGCGGGCGGCGGGGAGCCGCCGTACATTCTGTGGGTGCTCCCGCTGTTCCCGCTCGGCACCGTCCTGTTCCCGGGCCTGGTGCTGCCCTTGCACGTCTTCGAGGAGCGCTACCAGCAGCTGGTGCGGGACCTGATGGAGCTGCCCGAGCAGGACCGCGAGTTCGGCGTCATCGCGATCCGGCAGGGCCGCGAGGTCGGCGAGCACGGCGCCACGGCGCTGTTCGCGGTGGGCTGCACGGCCCGGCTGCGGCAGGTCGAGAGCTACCCCGACGGCCGCTTCGACCTGGTGACGGTGGGCGCGCAGCTGTTCCGGCTCAAGGGGGTGGGGCACGAGCGGCCCTACCTCACCGGCGACGTCGAGTGGCTGCCGGACGAGACCGGCGACGAGGCCGAGGCGCGGGTGCTCGACGCCGCCGTGCGCGCTGCGTTCGCCGACTACCTGGTCGCGCTCAGCGAGGCCAGTGGCACCGACATCGAGGGCCCCGACCTGCCCGACGACCCGCTGGTGCTGAGCCACCTGGTGGCGGCCACCGTGCTGCTCGACCTGGTGGACCGGCAGGAGCTGCTCGACCAGCCGGACGGCCTGGCCCGGCTGCGCCGGGAGCTGTCGGTGCTGCGCCGCGAGGCCGGCTTCCTGCGCCAGCTCACCGCCGCGCCGGCCCCCGAGCTGAGCCGGGCGCCGTACAGCTCGAACTAGTCGAGCTCCTCCGGCCGCCGCAGCGCGCCGACGAGGAAGGCCACGAGCGCGCCCACCGGCCAGGCCACCGCCGCCCACGGCGCCCGCAGGTGCAGGGCCCCGTCCTCACCCATGCGGCCCAGGTACAGCTCGATGTCCGGGTGCCCCGGCGCACCGCTGCGCAGCGCCTGGATGGTCTCGGCGGCGCCCGGGCGCAGCCCCACCGCGGCGGCGATGAGCGCTGCCAGCACCCCGCCCACGACCAGCGCCGCGACCGTCCACGGGCCGGACCGGCGCGCGAACAGCCAGGCCAGCACCCCGCAGAGCAGGCCGAACGCCAGCATGACCAGCAGGTAGCTGCCGTCCCCGCCGACGACGGCCTTGGTGCTCTCGCCGTCGGTGATGACCGCGCCGCCCGGGACGAAGTGCGCCATCGGGTGCGGCGCCACCGCGGCCCACAGGAGCCCGGCGGGCGCGCCGAGCAGCACCGACCCCACCACGACGGCGGTGAAGCGCGTCAGGTCCTGCCGCCAGCGGGACGGGCCCGCCGGCGCCGCCTGCACCGGCTGCGGCGGCGCCCACACGAAGTCGGTCATGCCCGCACCGCCCGCCGGAACGCGGCCGAGGCCAGGGCCAGGGCCAGCACAGCCACCACGAAGCAGACTCCCAGGTTGAGGGCGAGCAGGCCGACGTCCAGCTGCCCGTCGAACGACGACGCCAGCGCGTCGGTCGCGTAGGTGGACGGCACCACGGCGCGCAGCACCTGCACCGCCGCGGGCATCCGGTCCTGCGGCACGATGCCGAGGAACAGCACGCCGGACATGCCGAGCTGGCCCGCGACAGTGGCGAGCTCGGGCCGGGGCGCCAGCAGGCCGAGGCAGGCGCCCACCCCGGCGAGCGAGGCGCCGGCCAGCGGCAGCACCAGCGCCAGCACCCACAGGTGCGCCAGCGGCAGGCCGTACAGCAGCGCCCCGACGACGCCGGTCAGCACGGCGCCGGGCAGCGTGAACGTCGCGTACGACGCGGCGGTCGCGAGCACCACCACCGCGCCGGGCACCGGCAGCGTCGCGTAGTGGTCCAGCGCACCGCTCCCCCGCAGCAGCCCGAACCGCTGGGCGAGCAGGTTGAGGGCGACGAAGGCGACGACCAGCACGGTCGCGCCGGCCACCACCTGCTGGGAGGTGCTGCGGCTGCCCTCGTCGACCACGCCGCGCAGCAGCAGCAGGATGCCGACCGACTGCAGGGTGGCGACGAACAGCAGCGGGCCGCGGGCCGCGCGGACCCGGCTGACCTGGCTCAGGTAGAGCGCGGCGAAGGCGTTCACGCCCGCTCCAGGTCGCTGGCGCGGCCGCCCAGCGCGAGGTAGACGTCCTCCAGGGTCGGCGTGGCCAGCGTGAAGTCGTCGAGCGCGGCGAGGGCCGGGCCGCCGGTGAGGCGGCCGAGGAACTCGCGGGCGTCGGCGGCCGGCAGCCGGGCGCTCCAGCGCTTGCCCTCCACCTCCGACCGCGCGGCCAGCGCCGCCACCACCGGGTCGTCGAGCGGCGGCTCGCCGCGCCACACCAGGTCGAGCCGGACGTCGTCGGAGACGAGGGCCTTGAGCCGGCCGGGGGTGTCACAGGCGATGACGCGGCCCTGGTCGAGGACCGCGACCCGGTCGAGCACCTGCTCGGCCTCCAACACGTTGTGCGTGACCAGCACGACCGTCGTGCCCAACTCGGTACGGCGACGCCGGAGCAGCTCCCACACGGCGCGGCGGGCGAGGGCGTCCAGGCCGGTGGTCGGCTCGTCCAGCACCAGCAGCGGGCGGTCGCCGACGAGCGCGGTCGCGACGTGCGCCAGCCGGCGCTGGCCGCCCGACAGCCGGCACAGCGGCCGGTCGCGCAGCTCGCCCAGCGACAGCTCGTCCAGCAGCGCCGTCGTCGCCGCCCGCG
>JAOPVD010000224.1 GCA_025966295.1 Frankiales bacterium
GTCGACCCGGCGGAGCGGCTCGCGGTCGACGCACTGCTGGACCGCACCGGGCGCGACCTCACAACCGGCGCGCCGCTGGTGCGGGTCAGCCTCGAGCCGCAGCGGGTCGGCACCCACGACTTCGCCTTCCAGCTGCACGTGCAGCGCTGGCCGGACGGGACGCGGGTGCACCTCGCCGACGCGCTGGGTCACGGGCCGCCGGTGCGCTGGACGGGTGCCACACTGGCCCGGTGACGGCGACGCTGGTGTACGACGGCGACTGCGGGTTCTGTACGACGTCGGTGCGCTGGGTGACGCGCCTGCACCTCGGTGCGGACGTCGTGATCCCTTGGCAGCAAGCCGATCTCGCGGCGCTCGGCCTGACCAGGCAGCAGTGCGAGGCGAAGCTGCAGTGGGTGGACGGCGGCCGCACCAGTAGCGGCCACGAGGCCGTCGCCCGGCTGCTGCTGGGGAGCGCGCTGCCGTGGCGGCCGCTCGGTGCCCTGCTGCTCGTGCCGCCCGTCTCCTGGCTGGCCGCCAGGGTCTACGACCTCATCGCCGCCAACCGCGGCCGGATGCCCGGCGGCACCCCGGCCTGCGCGCTGCCCCCGGACGAGCGACCCTAGGGCGGGGTGCCGGCGCCCACCCTGGGAGACTGGCGACCCACGGTCCCGTCGTACAGAGGAGTCGCAGTGCAGTTCGGCCGCAGCTACGAGGAGTTCGAGGTCGGTGCGGTCTACAAGCACTGGCCAGGCAAGACGGTCACCGAGTACGACGACCATCTGTTCTGCCTGCTGACGATGAACCACCACCCGCTGCACATGGACGCGAACTACGCGACCACGACGCCGCAGGGCAAGAACGTCGTGGTGGGCAACTACGTCTACTCGCTGCTGCTCGGCATGTCGGTCGCGGACGTCTCCGGCAAGGCCATCGCCAACCTCGAGGTCGAGTCGCTCAAGCACGTCTACCCGACGTTCCACGGCGACACCATCTACGGCCAGACCGAGGTGCTCGACAAGACCGAGAGCAAGTCCAAGGACGACCGCGGCATCGTCTACGTCGAGACGAAGGGCTACAACCAGGACGGTGTGCTGGTCTGCATCTTCCGGCGCAAGGTGATGGTCCCCAAGCAGAGCTACCTCGACGCCCGCGGTGGCGAGCAGCCCGGGCGCCCGACGCTGCAGGAGTAGCGCGCCCCCCCGGCGGGCACGACCGGAGCATGACACTCGTCGTGGTCCTGGTCATCGTGCTGGTCGCTGCTGCCCTCGCCGCCGCCGCGGGCGCCTTCAACGGCCCGCGGCGGGTGCACCGCCGGGTGGTGGTCGAGGAGCCGGTGCGCGAGGTCGTCACCGAGCGGGTCGTGGAGCGCGAGCGCCGGCCGTAGCTCCGGCGGGCTCTTGACCTGCGCGACCTGGAAGCGGACCGTTGCTCGCATGACGGTCGCCCCCCGCTGCCCTCGCTGCTCCGGCGACCTCAGGGCTCCCGGCCTGATGAGCAGCGACTGGACGTGCGCGGAGCACGGCGCCGTGCACCCCTACCGGACCTCGCGGCTGGAGTCCATCGGTCAGGTCGCGGCGCACGCCCAGGTGCCGCTGTGGGCGCCGTGGCCGCTCATCCCCGGCTGGACGGTGGGCGGGCTGGCCAGCTGCGGCGACGACCGGAGCGGGGCGACCGCGACCGTGCTCGGCCTGGCCGGCCCGTCGCCGCTGGGCGGCCCGGCCGACCTGCTGCTGGTCGCCGAGGAGCCGGCCGTCGGGCTGGGCGCGCGGATTGCCGGCATCGACGGGCTCGAGCCCGGCACCTGCGTGGACGGCGCGCCGGACGCGAAGATCCTGGCCGCCGGGCACCCCACCGCGCTGTGGCGCTGCGACTCGGCCACCGACCGGGTGGCGTTCGTGGGGGAGGCCGCCGGGGTCTGGCTGTGGGCCGTGCTCTGGCCGCCGGCGGCCGAGCTGGTGCTGCTCGAGCACGTCGAGCTGCACGACCTGCGGTCGGCGCAGAGCTTCCCCGAGCTGCCGCTGGGGGCGGCGTCACCGCGGCTGCCCTGAGCCGCCTCGGACCCCTGCGCCACTAGCCTGGGCCGTGTGCCCGGCCTCAAGATCGACCTCCACACGCACTCCACCGCCTCCGACGGCACCACGCCGCCGGAGGTGCTGGTGCGCGAGGCGGCCGACGCCGGTCTCGACGTCCTGGCCCTGACCGACCACGACACCACCGGCGGCTGGGAGCGCGCGGCCGCGGACCTCCCCGACGGGCTGCGGCTGGTGCGCGGCGCCGAGATCTCCTGCAGCCGCAACGGCATCAGCCTGCACCTGCTGGGCTACCTGTTCGACCCGACCCACGCGGCGCTCGCCGAGCGGCTGGACGCGCTGCGCACCAGCCGGATCAGCCGGGCGGAGCGGATGGTCGACATGCTCATCGCCGACGGGGTGCCGGTCTCCTGGGGGCAGGTCCGGGAGCTGGCCGACGGCACCGTCGGGCGCCCGCACATCGCGCAGGCGCTCGTCGCGAGCGGCCTGGTGCCCACCGTCGCGGACGCGTTCACCCGCGACTGGATCGGCACCCACGGCCGCTACTGGGGCGCCAAGCTCGAGCTCGACGTGCTGGACGCGGTACGGCTGGTGGCCGAGGCCGGCGGGGTGACGGTCTTCGCGCACCCCGGCGCCGCCTCCCGTGGGCGCATCGTCGGGGAGGACGTCATCGCCGACATGGCCGCCGCCGGCCTGGACGGGCTCGAGGTCGACCACCCCGACCACACCCCCGAGATGCGCGCCCGGCTCGGTGTCCTGGCCGCCGAGCTGGGGCTGCTGCCGACCGGCTCCAGCGACTTCCACGGCGCCAACAAGACCGTCCGGCTGGGCGCGCACCTCACCCCTGAGGCGTCGTACGACGAGCTGGTGGCGCGCGCCAAGGGGGTCGAGGTGCTGTGAGCGAGCTGTTCGACGTCGGCCTGTTCGGGGCGGTGTTCGTCACGCTCGTGGTCATCATGGACCCGCTCGGCAACGTGCCGCTGTTCCTCGGCCTGACCGCCGGCCGCACCAACAACAGGCGCCGCAAGCTGGCCTGGCAGGCGGTGCTGGTGTCGCTCGCCGTCATCTCGCTGTTCGCGCTGCTGGGGCGGCAGATCCTGACCTACCTGGGCATCGGCATCCCGGCGCTGCAGGGCGCCGGCGGGCTGCTGCTGCTTCTCGTGGCGCTCGAGCTGCTGACCGACAAGGCGGACGACCCGAGCGAGGTCGACAACGTCAACGTGGCCCTGGTGCCGCTCGGCACCCCGCTGCTGGCCGGCCCCGGCGCGATCGTCGCCACCATCGTGTTCGTGCAGAAGTCGCACACCCTGGCGGATCGGTCCGCCATCGCGGCCGGCATCGTGGCGGTGCACCTGCTGGTGTTCCTGTCGCTGTTCTTCAGCGTCGCCATCACCCGGGTGATCCGGGAGTCCGGGATCGTGCTGCTCACCCGGATCTCGGGGCTGCTGCTGTCGGCGATCGCCGTCCAGCTGGTCGCGGACAGCGTGATGGGCTTCATCCGCGCTGCCTGAACCGGCCGTGAGGCGCACAATGACGACATGAAGCGCCTGCTGGTCCTCCTGCTCCCCGTGCTCCTGCTCGTGCTCGGGCTGCCCGGCACGGCCAGTGCCGAGAACGCCGCCCAGGTCGCGGCGGCGCTGCGCAACAGCCCCGTCTACCAGTCGCCCGGGGTGGACCTGGTCGACGTGACGGCCCTCAGCTCGCAGCTCAGCGGCACCGACCCGCCGGTCAAGGTGGCCGTGCTGTCGGCCGCCGCGGCGGCCAGCTCGACGCAGGCCGCGCAGCTGGCGACCACCATCGTGCGCGACCTCGGCGACCGCAACGCGGTGGTGCTCGTCATCACCGCCAACCGGCACCTCGGGGCGGCCGCCGGCCCGGACGCGCGCAGCCGGGGGGTCGACGCGGCCACGGCGCTGCGCGAGGAGCTGGCCGCGCAGGGCAGCATCGGGTTCACCAAGACCAACATCACCGCCTTCGTGACGGCGTTCGCGCAGCGGGTCGCCGCCCAGGCGAGCGGCAGCGGCGCGGCCGCCGGCAGTGGCTCCGTCCCGGCCCAGCGCAGCGGCAGCAGCGGCTCGTCGCACGCCGGGGCGTACTTCCTCGGCGGCCTGCTGGTCCTCGGTGGCGGGGCGACGGCCCTCGCGGTCCGCAGCTCCCGCAACCGCCGGAACAAGCTCAACGAGGGGCTGCGGGCCGACGTCGAGCAGCTCTACAACCGGCTCGGCTCCGACGTCATGACCCTCGACCCGGGCGAGGACCGGGTGGCCCGGCAGGCCCTTGCCGACGCCTCGGAGCGCTACAACGCGACCGGCGCCACGCTCGCCACCGCCGACAGCCCGCCGGAGTTCGCCGCGGCCCGGCGGTCGGCGATCGAGGGGCTGACCGCCACGCAGAGCGCCCGCCGGGCGCTCGGCCTCGACCCCGGTCCGGAGGTGCCCGCGCTGGGCGGCGGCGGGCCGCACCTGAGCGACGACCAGCGGGTCCGGGTCGGCGAGCAGGAGTACGAGGGCTCGCCGGACTACCGGCCCGGCCGGGGGCACTACTTCGAGGGCGGCAACGTCGGCGGCCAGATGGTGCCCGGCGGCTGGTACTCCGCGCCGTTCTGGACGCCGTTCCTGCTCGGCGGGCTGCTGACCGGCGGCTTCGGCGGCGGCGGGCTGTTCGGCGG
>JAOPVD010000265.1 GCA_025966295.1 Frankiales bacterium
CGCGCCCGCCAGCGAGCCGAGGGCCGTGACGGCCACCACGACCTGGTCGGCGGTCACGGTGTCGCCCCCGACCACCACCGCACCGACGACGGCGGCCTCGTCGCGCAGCCCGTCGGCCAGGCCGAGCACCCAGGACAGCGGCAGGTCCGGCGGCGCGGCGAGGCCGACGAGCAGCGCCGTCGCGGTGCCGCCCATCGCCGCGACGTCGGCGAGGTTGGCCGCGGCGGCCTTGCGCCCCACGTCGTAGGCCGACGACCAGTCCCGACGAAAGTGCACGCCCTCGACCAGCACGTCGGTGGTGGCGACCACCCGGCCGTCCGGGACGGCGAGCACAGCGGCGTCGTCGCCGGGCCCGAGGAGCACGGCGTCCGACGAGGGCAGGCGCTGCGTGACGGCCGCGATGAGCCCGAACTCGCCGACGTCACGTGCGGTAGGTTCCGACACGCCAGCCAGCCTTCCAGAAAGAGGTCAGACGCCGTGGTCCAGGCCTACATCCTCATCCAGACCGAGGTCGGCAAGGCCGCTGCGGTGGCCGAGGCGATCAACAAGCTCGACGGGGTCGCGCAGGCCGAGGACGTCACCGGCCCGTACGACGTGATCGTGCGCGCCGAGGCCCGCAACGTCGACGAGCTCGGCAAGCTGGTCGTCGCGCGGATCCAGGGCGTCGACGGCATCACCCGCACCCTCACGTGCCCCGTCGTCCACCTGTAGCCCTCGCGCTCGTCCTCCTCGTCGCGGCCTGCTCGGGCTCGACCGGGGTCAAGGAGAACGACGCCTCGGTGCCGCCGGTCAACGGGCTGGCGGCCAAGACCCTCCTCAGCTGCCGCACCCTGAAGGCCGCCCTGCCGGAGCAGATCGGCAGCGGCATCCACCAGCGGCAGGCCACCCCGGTCTCCGACACCACCGCGGCCTGGGGCGACCCGGTCATCGCGCTGCGGTGCGGGGTGCCGCGCGGCAGCGCCCGCGACGACCCGTACGAGTTCAACGCGGTCCGCTGGGCGATGCACGACACCGGTGCGTCCCGGACCTGGACCACCCTGGACCGCAAGGTGAACGTCTCGGTGGAGATCCCGGACGCCTACAGCGGCCAGGCCGAGCTCGTCGGCAAGCTCTCCTTCGTGCTGGCCGGCCAGGACTGACCCTCCCCCGCCCCGTTGATCAACGGGGCGCGGCGGCGGTCTGCTCGGCCAGCTGGCGCAGGGCCGGTTCGTAGGCCTGCCCGAACGTCGGGAACGGGTGCACCACGTCGACGAGCACGGCCAGCGGCACCTCGGCGCGGATCGCGACGGTGGCCTCGGACAGCCACTCGTCGGCCCGCGGCCCGATGGCGGCCGCCCCGATGAGCACGCCGCGGCGGCGGTCGGCGGTGAGCACCAGCCGGCCGCCGGCGCTGCCCTCGGTGGCGGTGCGGGCCACATCGGCGAGGTCCATCACCGCGGTGACGGCGTCGATGCCGTCGTCCTTGGCCGTCTTGGCGTCCACGCCGACGCTCGCGACCGGTGGGTCGGTGTAGACCGCGCGCGGCATCGCCCGGTAGTCGGCGGTGCGCTCCTGGCCCAGCAGCACGTCGCCGAGCACCCGCGCCTGGTAGCTGGCCGCGTGCGTGTACGGCGCGACGCCCGTGACGTCACCGGCGGCGTAGACGTGGTCGGCCACCCGGCACTGCCCGTCGACCATCAGCTGGCCCTTGTCGCCCCGCTCGACGCCGAGCACCTCCAGGCCGAGGTCCTCGGTGGCGGGTGTGCGGCCGACGGCCAGCAGCACCCGCTCCGCCTCGCGGGTGGAGCCGTCCGACAGGTGCGCCTTCGCCCGCCCCTCGGTGGTGCGCTCGAAGCGCTCCACCTCGACGCCGAGCAGCAGCTCGACGCCCTCCTGCCGCAGCACGTCGGCGAGCGCCGCGGCGATGCTGCTCTCCTCGCGGCCGAGCGGCTGCGGGCCGCTCTCCACCAGCGTCACCTCCACCCCGAAGCGCACGTGCGCCTGCGCGAGCTCGGACCCGACCGCGCCCGCACCCAGCACCAGCAGCGACCGGGGGCGGTCCTGCGCCGCCAGCGCTTCGTCGGAGGTCCAGGTCGGCACGTCGTCCAGGCCCGGCAGGTCGGGGCGCACGGGGTAGGAGCCGGTGGCGACGACCAGGTCGGTCCAGCCGAGCTGCCGGTCCCCCACCACCAGCACGCCGGGAGCGCTGACCCGGCCGCGCCCGCGGACCACGGTGACGCCCTTGGACTCCAGCGACTTGGCCGCCTCGCTGTCGTCGCGGTGCTCGGCGATCTCGTCGCGGCGGGCCACCGCGGCGCGGTAGCCGACGTCGTTGGAGTCGAGGGTGGGGGCGACCGACGCGCCGCCGAGCCGGGGCAGCTCGTGGGCCTGGTGGCGGGCCTCCGCGGACCTCAGCAGCGCCTTGCTCGGCATGCAGGCGACGTAGGGGCACTCGCCGCCGACGCGCAACGCCTCGACCAGCGCCACCGCGCGCCCGGCCTGGGCCAGCCCGCCGGCCAGCGCCTCACCCGCCGAGCCGCCCCCGAGGACCACGACGTCGTAGCTGTCCATGTGGGTGGTGTTCACCGGTCCGGCAGGGGCTGAACCCTCACAGGCCGTCGAGCGCGCGGGTGAGGTCCTCCACGAGGTCCTCCGGGTCCTCCAGGCCGATGCTGACCCGGACGGCACCCGGGTCGATGCCGGCGGCGGCGAGCGACTCGTCGTCCATCGACAGGTGCGTCGTGGTCGCGACGTGAACGGCCTTGCTCACCACCCCGCCGAGCGAGGTGGCGCGCTTCACCAGCTGCAGGCCGTCGACGAGGGCCATGCCCGCCGCCCGGCCCCCCGAGGGCGTCACCGTGACGACGGCGCCGTACAGGCCGGGCGCGAACAGGCGTTGGGCGAGGGCGTGGTCGCGGTGGCTGGGCAGGCTGGGGTGGTCGACCCGTACGACGCGCGGGTGCGCGGCCAGCGCGGCCGCCACGGTGTTCGCGGTGGCGCACTGGCGGACCATCCGCAGCGGCAGCGTCGTCAGCCCACGGCTGAGCAGGGCCGCCTCGTCGGGGGCGAGCGCGCCGCCGGTGTCGATCCGGACGGTCCGCACCCGGTCGACGAGGGCCGCGGCTCCGACGACCACCCCGCCGGTGACGTCGGAGTGCCCGCCGAGGTACTTCGTGGCCGAGTGCAGGACCAGGTCGACGCCGTGCTCGAGCGGGCGGCAGACCACCGGGCTCGCGAAGGTCGCGTCGACCGCGAACGGGATGCCCGCGTCCCGCGCGACCTGGGCCAGGCCGGGCAGGTCGGCGACCGACATCGTCGGGTTGGCCAGCACCTCGCCCCACAGCACGGCGGTCTCCGGGCGCAGCGCGGCGCGTACGGCGTCCACGTCGGTGCCGTCGACGAAGGTGGTCTCCACGCCGAAGCGGGCCAGCTGCCGGGTCAGCAGCGACCAGGTGCCGCCGTACACCTCCCGGGGGGCGACGACGTGGGAGCCGGCGTCGCACAGCGCCAGCAGGGTGCTGCAGATGGCCGCCATGCCGCTCGCGAACGGCTGCCCGACAGCCACCTCGGTGGGGTCCTCCAGCAGCGCCACCGCGTCGGCGAAGGCCTGCGCGGTCGGGTTGTCGGTGCGGCTGTAGGACCAGCCCTCCTCGCGGCCGGCGAAGACATCGGCGGTCTGCTGGGCGGAGTCGAACACGAACGTCGCGGACCGGTAGACCGGGGGGACCAGCGGCGGCTGCCGGACCTCGCGCGGGGCGGGGCCGTGGACGGCGCGGGTCGCGTCGCCGGTCACTCGCTCTTGGTGTCGCGGCCCATGAGGCTCTTCACCATCTCCACCGGCGTCATGCCCTCGTGGCAGAGCGCGACGACGTGCG
>JAOPVD010000323.1 GCA_025966295.1 Frankiales bacterium
GCACCTTGTCGCCGACCTTGACGTCGAGCGGCACGCGGGCGCCGTCCTCGAAGCGGCCCGGGCCGACGGCCAGGACGGTGCCCTCCTGGGGCTTCTCCTTGGCCGTGTCGGGGATGACGATGCCGGAAGCCGTGGTGGTCTCGGCCTCGACCGCCTGGACCAGAATGCGGTCCTCGAGCGGCTTGATGGCGACCTTGGTCGCAGTGGTCACGGTTCCTCCAGGAACTGTCCGATGAGGGGCGATCACGCGGCCTGCCGTCGCGGGGGTCAGGCCTTGCTTTCGTTTGGCACTCTAACCCCCTGAGTGCCAACCCGACAAGCGGGGGGCTGGACGAACCGCCTACGTCCTCCGGCGCTGCGAGTGGGCCTGCCGGTCAGGCGACGACCAGCTCGACGGGCATGGCGGAGTCGGCGGGCAGGTCGAGCGGCGACGGGGCGATGCCGGCCGCGACCAGCCGGTCGCCGAGCGCCGCGACCATGGCGCCGTTGTCGGTGCACTGGCCCGGCCGGGGGACGCGCAACCGGATCCCGGCCTGCGCGCAGCGCTCCTCGGCGAGGGCGCGCAGCCGCGAGTTGGCGGCCACGCCGCCGCCGACCAGCAGGTGGTCGATGCCGTGGTCGCGGCAGGCCCGGACGGCCTTGGCGGTGAGCACGTCGACCACCGCCTCCTGGAAGCTGGCGCAGACGTCGGCCACCGGCACCTGGCCCTCGTGCTTCTCCAGCCAGCGGGCGACGGCCGTCTTCAGGCCGCTGAACGAGACGTCGTACGACGGGTCGGCGAGCATCGAGCGCGGGAAGGCGATGGCCGCGGGGTCCCCGTCGCGGGCCTGCCGGTCGACGGCCGGCCCGCCCGGAAAGCCCAGACCGAGCAGCCGTGCGACCTTGTCGAAGGCCTCCCCCGCGGCGTCGTCGACGGTCTGCCCGAGCGGCTGCAGCGTCCGGGTGACGTCCTCGACGAGCAGCAGCGAGGAGTGCCCGCCGGACACGAGCAGCGCGATCGCCGGCTCGGGCAGCGGCCCGTGCTCCAGCACGTCCACCGCGACGTGCGCGGCCAGGTGGTTGACGCCGTACAGCGGGACGTCGAGGGCCAGCGCGTAGGCCTTGGCGGCGGCGACGCCGACGAGCAGCGCGCCCGCCAGCCCCGGGCCGCTGGTGACCGCCACCGCATCCAGGTCCCTCAGCGCCACGCCGGCGGTCGCGAGCGCGCGCTGGACGGTCGGCACCATCGCCTCGAGGTGCGCCCGGGAGGCCACCTCGGGCACCACGCCCCCGAAGCGGGCGTGCTGGTCGACCGACGAGGCCACCGCGTCGGCGAGCAGCACGCCGTCGCGCACGATCCCGATCCCGGTCTCGTCGCAGGACGTCTCGATCCCCAGCACCAGTGGCACCACCCCAGCCTAGGTGCGCTCCAGGACCCAGGCGTCGACGCCACCGGGGTAGTAGCCGCGACGCACCCCGCTGCGGGTGAAGCCGTACCGGGCGTAGAGCCGCTGCGCCGGCGCGTTGTCGGCCCGCACCTCCAGCAGCACCCGGCGCTGCCGGCGGCGGGCGGCCTCCGCGAGCAGCTCCTCGAGCAGGACCGCTCCCAGCCCGTGGCCCTGCCGGTCGGGCGCCACCGCGATCGTCTGCACGAACGCCTCGTCCGGGTAGTCGCACAGCCCGGCGTAGCCGACCACCCCGCCGTCCGCCCTCGTGTCGTCCACTGCCACCACGTAGTGCCGGGTGTCGACCTGGCCGAGCTCGGACCAGAAGTGGTGCGCGGTCCACGGCTCGGGGGCGAACAGCGCCCGCTCCAGCGGCAGCACCTCGTCGAGGTGCCACCACCGGAACCGCTCCAGGGTCACCACGACGCCGCCGCCTCCCACCGGCGGGGGTAGGCGTCCAACCAGAGCGGCCCGTCGCTCACGCCGTGACCTTCTTGCCCGCCCCCGGCTCCACCGCGTCGGGTCGACGCAGGTACAGCGGCGTCAGCGGCAGCGCCGGCAGGCCGGCCGCGTGCCGGCGCACGGCCACTTCGGCCAGTCGGGCCACCGCGGGGTACCGCGGCTCCGGCTCGGTCGCGAAGCCGTAGAGCTGGGCCCCGTCGCCGACGACCCGCAGGCCGGCAGCCGCCTCCTGGGCCACCGCCGGGACGGTCACGTGCGGGCCGTCGACGCGGTCGCCCGCGGCGTCGTAGACCGCCCAGTAGACCTCCTTGCGGCGGGCGTCGGTGACCACCGCGGTGCCCGGCCCGGCGAGGCCGTCGAGCGAGCAGACGCCGAGCACCGGCAGCCCGCGGGCGTCCCCGAACGCCGCGGCCGTCATGATGCCGACCCGCAGCCCGGTGAAGGGCCCGGGGCCGACCCCGACGACCACCGCGTCCGGCACGCCGGCGGCCAGCACCTCGCGGACTCCGACGGCGAGCAGCTCGCCGTGCCGGCGGCCGTCCACGACGACCCGCTCGGCCAGCACCGCAACCGCGCCCTCGCCGCCGTCGACCCGCACCAGCCCCGCGGAGACCGCGGGCGTCGAGGTGTCGAGGACGAGGACCAGCACCCTCGAGAGGCTAGTCGCGCCTGCGGCTAGTCCTTGTACTGCACCACGAGCTCGCGCTTGAGGATCTTCCCCGACGGCCCGAGCGGGAAGCTCTGCGTGAAGATGACGCGGCGCGGGTACTTGTAGGCCGCCAGCTGCTGCTTGCTCCAGGCGACGATCTCGGCCTCGGTCACCTCGCCGTCCTTCACCACCACCGCGACGACCTCCTCGCCGTACTTGGCGTCGGGCAGGCCGATGACGGCCACCTGGCTGACGCCGGGGTGCCGCAGGAGCACCTCCTCGACGTCCCGCGGGTAGACGTTGTAGCCACCGCGCACGACCATGTCCTTCTTGCGGTCGACGATGGTGACGTAGCCCTCCTCGTCCTTGGTGCCGAGGTCGCCGGTGCGGAACCAGCCGTCGATGATGGCGGCGGCCGTCGCCTCGGGCCGGTTGAGGTAGCCCTTGAACACGTTGTGGCCGCGGACCACGATCTCGCCGAGCTCCCCGGTCGGCAGCAGCTCGATGCGGTCGTCGAGCTCGGCCCGGGCGATCTCGACGTCCACGCCCCAGATGGCCTTGCCCACGGTGCCCGGCTTGGGCTCGAAGCCGACCTGGTTGAAGGTGGCGACCGGCGAGGTCTCGGTGAGGCCGTAGCCCTCCAGGATCTGGGTGCCGAAGACCTCGGCGAACCGCTCGAGCACCGCCAGCGGCAGGGCGGCGCCGCCGGACAGCGCCGCCTTCAGCTGCGGACGCAGCTCGCTGGTCTTGGCCGCCTCGATCAGGCCGACGTACATCGTCGGCACGCCCATGAACATCGTGCACTGCTCGTTGACCAGCAGCTCGAGCGCCTGGGCGCCGTCGAACCGGGGCAGCAGGACGACCGTGGCGCCGACGTAGAACCCGGTGTTCATGCAGACCGTCTGGCCGAAGGTGTGGAACAGCGGCAGGCAGCCCAGGATGGTGTCGTTCTGGTCGATCTCGAAGCTGTGCTGCGCCAGCACCGCCACGTTCATGGTGATGTTGAGATGCGTGATCTCGGCGCCCTTGGGATAGCCGGTGGTGCCGCTCGTGTAGAGGATCACCGCGGTGTCCTCGGGCTCGCGCTGCACGTAGGTGTCGATCGGGGTGGCCGACAGCGCCAGGGTGTCGATCCGGGTGATGGAGGCGTCGCCGCCGTCCATCACGGCCAGCACCGGGACACCGGCCAGCTCGGCGCCCTTGGTGCCCTCACCGAGCAGCGGCGCGGCGCAGATGAGCGCCTTCGCACCGGAGTCCGACAGGACGTACTCGATCTCCTCGGCCTTGAGCAGCGCGTGCACCGGCACGACCACCGCACCCAGCGCGATCGTGCCGTAGTAGGCCAGCGGGAAGTGCGGCGTGTTGGGGAGCAGCACGGCGACCTTGTCGCCGGGCCCGATGCCCTGCTCTCGCAGCACCGCGGCGTACTGCTTGGCGTGCGCCCACAGCTGGGCGTAGGTCAGCCGCAGGTCACCGAGCACGACGGCGGTGTTGTCGGCGAACCGGGTGGCGGACTCGGCGAGCATGCTGGCGATCGTCAGTGACATGAGGGCGAGGCTCCTGGGGACGTGGAAGGGCAGCCTGACGAGTCTGCCAACGGCGGGTTACCCAGGAAAGTGCCGTCTGCACAGCACCTGGTCGTCGCGGGTGTGCTGCCGGTCAACGCTCCCAGCGCGGACCGACGCCGGTGACCGTGGCGGTGCGGGTGTCGTCGTCGTGCCGCTCGAGCCGGACCTCCAGGTGGCTGTCGGCGAGCTGCTCGACGACCCCCTCGCCCCACTCCACGACCACCACCGCGCGGTCGAGCTCCTCGTCGATCTCGAGGTCGTCGAGGTCCAGCACGCCGCTGTCGCGCAGCCGGTAGGCGTCGACGTGCACCAGCGGCAGCGGCCCCCGGTGCACGCGGGCGATGACGAAGGTCGGGCTGGTGACCCGGCCGCTGACGCCGAGCCCCTCGCCGATGCCCTGCGTGAGCGCGGTCTTGCCGGCGCCGAGCGGGCCGCTGAGCACGACCAGGTCACCGGCGCGCAGGTCCTGGGCCAGCGCGCGCCCGAACGCCCGGGTGTCCTCGACGGTCGCCAGCGTGCGGCTCACGCGACCAGCCGCACTGCCGTGGCGAGGTCCTCGCGGAGCAGCCGCATCGGCGCGCCAGCCGGTCCGCCCCGCAGCGCCGCAGCCGGGTGGTAGGTCGGCAGCACCCGCCGGCCGTCCACCTCGTGCACCCGGCCGCGTAAGGCGGACAGCGTGCTGCGGCCCAGGAACCAGCTGGCCGCCGACAGCCCGAGCGTCACCACCAGGGAGGGGCTGAGCCGCTCGAGCTGGGCTGCCGTCCAGGGCCGGCAGTTCGTGGTCTCGACCCGGGTCGGCAGCCGGTTGCCCGGCGGCCGGCACTTCACGGTGTTGAGGACGGCCACCTGCTCGCGCGGCAGGCCGGCCTCGGTGAGGAGCCGGTCGAGCAGCTGCCCGCTGCGCCCCACGAACGGCCGCCCGCTGGCGTCCTCGAGCGCGCCAGGGGCCTCCCCGACGACCAGCAGCCGCGCGCCCGGCGGGGTGTCGCCGACCACGACGGTGGTCCGCGTGGCGGCGAGCTCGGGGCACCGGGTGCAGGCCCGGATCTGGTCCTCGAGCGTCATGCGGTGCGGGAGGCCGACCGGGTGGCCCGGCGCAGCAGCGCCCGCAGCTGCAGCGTCACCAGGGCGGCCCGCTCGAGCTGCACCATGTGCCCGGCGCCCTCCACCACCACCAGCTGCGCCTCGGGCAGCTGCGCGGCCAGGGTGCGGCTGTGCTCGACCGGTGTGAGGACGTCCTTGCTGCCGACCAGCACCAGCGTCTCGACGTCGGCCAGGTGACCCAGCGCCTCGAGCTTGTCGTGGTCCATGAAGGTGTCGTAGAACTCCGCGATCACGTCGACCGGGGTGTTCGCGGTCATCTTCTCGACGAACTCCACCAGGCTCGGGCTGACGTCGCCCGTGCCGAAGGCGGCCCGGCGGGCGGCCACGAAGGCCAGGTCGGTGCCGAGCCGGCGGCCGTGCTCGAACAGCTGCGGGCGGCCGCGCATGCCGCGGGTCAGGTAGGGCAGCACCCGGGCCGTCACCGCCGACATCGCGGCCGGCAGGCCGAAGGTCACCGAGGCCAGCTTGCCGGTCGAGGTGCCGATGAGGGCCACGCCGACCACCCGGCTGCCGAACAGCTCGGGGTGCTGGTCGGCCAGCGCCATGATGGTCATGCCGCCCATCGAGTGGCCGACCAGCACCACCTTGCCGGTCGGCGCGGTGGCGCGCAGCACCGCGTGCAGGTCACGACCGAGCTGGTCGATGGTCGACCGCTCCGGGCTGCTGCGGCCGCTCCGGCCGTGCGAGCGCTGGTCCCAGAACACCAGCTTGCCGGGGTTCTCGGCGGTGAGCGCCTGCCGCTGGTAGTGCCAGACGGCCAGCTGCTGGGTGTAGCCGTGGCAGAAGATCACGGTCAGGCCGGCCCGCGCCGGGCCGACCTCCTCGACGTGCAGCGGCACGCCGTCCTCGGCGACCACCCGGCGCACCCGGTCGGCGGGCAGCTGGAAGAACGGCTCGTCGACGTCCGGGTCGGGGGCCAGCCGGGCCCGTCCGATGGCGTAGCGCTCGGCGGCCAGGCCGGCGGCCGCGCCGACCGTGAGCGCCCCCACGATGCCGCCGACGAGACCCGCCTTCGCGCGCTTGCTCACCGGCCACCTCCGACGTAGTCGCGGGGCACCCGGCCGCCGACCCTGGTCACGATCTCGTAGTCGATGGTGCCGGTCGCGGCCGCCCAGTCCTGCACGGTCGGCTCGCCGTCGTCGCCGGGGCCGAACAGCACGACCGGGTCGCCGGCGCGCACCTCGTCGTCGCCGACGTCCACGACGAACTGGTCCATCGCCACGGTGCCGGCGACGGTCCGCTGCCGGCCACCGACGAGGACGGCGGCGCTGTTCGTGGCGGCCCGCGGCACCCCGTCGCCGTACCCGAGCGGCACCAGCGCGAGGGTGGTCTCGGCCGCGGTGGTGTAGCGGTGCCGGTAGCTGACGCCGGCCCCCGCCGGGACCCGCTTGGTGAGCGCCACCTCGGCCCGCAGCGTCATGGCCGGGCGCAGCCCGAAGTCCTGCGGGCGCCCGAAGTCGGGGGCGGCCGAGAGGCCGTACAGCGCCGCGCCCGGGCGGACCAGGTCGTAGTGCGTCGACGGGGCGGTGAGCAGCGCCGCCGAGTTGGCCAGGTGCCGCACCTGCGGCTCCACCCCGCGGGCGCGGGCGATCTCGAGCGCCTGCGCGAACCGCTCGGTCTGGGACCGGTTGACCGGGTGCGCCGGCCCGTCCTCGGCGAAGGCCAGGTGGCTCCAGACCCCGACCACCGTGACGCTGCCGTCGGCCTGCGCCTTCGCGGCCGCCTCGCACAGGTCCGGCCAGGCGTCCGGGCCGGCGCCGCCGCGCGACAGCCCGCTGTCGACCTTGAGGTGCAGCCGTGCGGTCTGCCCGGTCCGGGCCGCCGCCTGCTGGGCCCGGGCCAGCTCGGCCGGCGTGTAGACCCCGAGGTCGACCCCGGCCGCCACCGCCGGCGCGAGGTCCTCGACCGGCGAGAACAGCCAGGCCAGCAGCGGCGTGCCCAGCCCGGCGGCGCGCAGCGCGAGCGCCTCCTCGAGGAAGGCCACGCCGAGCCAGGTGGCCCCGCCCCGCACCGCGGCGTGGGCGGCCGGCACCATCCCGTGGCCGTAGCCGTCGGCCTTCACCACGGCCATGACCTCGGCGCCGCCGGCGCGCGCGCGCAGCACCGCGGTGTTGTCGCAGATCGCGTCCAGGTCGACGCGGGCAACCGATCTCACCGGGTCAGTCTCCCGCACGTGCCTCGCGGACGGCCGCAGGCCACGCCTCCAGCACCAACCCGGCCGTGGTCGTCGCCCCGGCCGCGGACAGCTGCCCGGCCCGGCCGTGCAGCCAGGCGCCGACGCTGCCGGCGTCCAGGACCGTCAGCCCCTGGGCCAGCAGGGCGCCCACGCCGCCGGACAGCACGTCGCCGGTGCCGGCGGTCGCCAGCACCGGGCTGCCGGTCGGGTTGACCCGCGCCGGGCCGTCGGGACCGGCCACCACGGTGGCGTCGCCCTTGAGCAGGACGTGCACCCCGAGGTCGGTGGCCAGCCGGCGCGCCGCGGCGATCCGGTCCGGCCCGACGTCGTGGCCGAAGCGGGCGTACTCGCGGTCGTGCGGGGTGAGCAGCGTCGGGGCGGTACGGGCCCGCAGCCACTCCGGATGACGGGCCGCGATCGTCAGGGCGTCGGCGTCGACGAGGACCGGGACGGGCTGCGCCAGCACCGCCTCGACCGTGTCGTCGGCGTCGGTGCCCAGCCCCGGGCCGACCACCCAGGCCTGGACCCGCCCGGCCTGGAGCACCCGCGCGCCGGTCGCCTCGGTGACGACCGCCTCGGGCCACCGCGACCGGACCTGCTCGGCCGCGTGCGGTGCGCCCGCGAACCGGACCATCCCGGCGCCGGCCCGCAGCGCCGCGCCGACCGTCAGC
>JAOPVD010000355.1 GCA_025966295.1 Frankiales bacterium
GTCGCTGCGCGGCTCGCGCAGCAGCGGGTCGACGCCGTCCCGGCCGTCCGTCATCGGCGGCCCGCGGCCGCGAACACGGCCACCGCCGCGGTGACGAAGGCGGCGGCCGCGGCGCCGGCGTGCCCCCACATCTCCGGCAGGTTCCGGGTCGGCACCACCGGGTCGGGCGGTAGGCCGTACACCTCGGGCTCGTCGAGGAGCAGGAAGAACGCACCCGCCCCGCCGACCCCGTCGTCCGGGTCCTCGCCGTAGAGCCGGGCCTCGGGGACGCCGCGCTCGTGCAGCTCGTCGACCCGGGCCGCGGCCCGCTCGCGCAGCTCGTCCAGCACCCCGAACTGGATCGAGTCGGTGGGGCAGGCCTTCGCGCAGGCCGGCTCCAGCCCGTCCCGCAGCCGGTCGTAGCAGAGCGTGCACTTGTTGGCCCGGCCGTCTTGCGGCCGCCGGTCGATGACGCCGTACGGGCAGCCGGAGACGCAGTACCCGCAGCCGTTGCAGATGTCCTGCTGCACCACGACGGTCCCGAACTCGGTCCGGAACAGCGCTCCGGTGGGGCACACGTCCAGGCAGCCGGCGTGCGTGCAGTGCTTGCACACGTCGCTCATCATCAGCCAGCTGAAGTCGGTGCGGCTCTCGGCGCCGGTCGCCGCCCCGGGCAGCGCCAGCGACGGCATCCCCAGGTCGACCGGCGTGGTGCCGAGCTCGCCGCCGCCGCGCTCGGTGCCGCGCAGCCCGGCGGCCACGACCTCCTGCATCTCGTCCACGCTGGTGGGGCCGGTCGGCAGCCCGTCCAGGCCGGCGTACTGCTGACCCAGCGGCGCGTCCCGCTCGATGAACGCCACGTGCCGCCAGGAGTTGGCGCCCAGCATCCCGGTGTTGTCCATCGACATCCCGAGCAGGTTCATGCCGTCGTCGGGAATCAGGTTCCACTCCTTGCAGGCCACCTCGCAGGCCTTGCAGCCGATGCACACGGAGGTGTCGGTGAAGAAGCCGACCCGCGGCGGGTGCTCGACGTGCCCGGCCTCGGCCGCCGGGTCGTCGAGCCGGCCGTGCAGGCGATTGCTCACGGCTGGGCCGCCTCTCCCTGGTGCGCGGCCGCCCGGCGGCGGTACGCGGCGACGAAGGCGAGCAGCTCCGGGCCGCGGGGCCGGCGGCCGGGGCGCACGTCGCAGCTCGCGACCTTGCTCTCCTGGATGAGCACGTTCGGCTCGGCGGTGACGCCGAACAGGTCGTTGACGACGTCGCCCTCGACCACCCCGACGTGGCCCCAGTGGTAAGGCATCCAGACCTGGTGCACCACCTGGCCGGCGACCCGCAGCGGGACCATCCGGTCGGTCACGACCACCCGGGCCTCGACCGCGGTGCGGCTGGTGACCACGTGCGCCCAGCCCAGGTGCTCCAGGCCGCGCTCGCGGGCCAGCTCCGGGGAGACCTCGAGGGTCAGCGCCGGCTGCAGCTCGGCCAGGTACGGCAGGTGCCGGCTCATGCCGCCGGCGGTGTGGTGCTCGGTGAGCCGGGAGGTCGTCAGGGTGTAGGGGAAGACCGGCGACGGCGACGGGTTGAGGGGGTTGTCCGGCCGCGGGTAGTCCTTGCGGTTCGGGGCCGCCTGCTGGCCGTACAGCAGGTTGCGCACCGGCGACTCGCGCGGCTCGTAGTGCGTCGGCAGCGGCCCGTCGACCAGCCCGTTCGGGGCGAACAGCCAACCCTTGCCGTCGGCCTGCATGACGAACGGGTCGTCGCCGCGGAGCGCCGCAGGGCCCACCGCGTCCGGCGGCGGGACGTAGTCCGGAGGCTTGGTGCGCTCGAAGTCGGGGATGTCGTCGCCGACCCACTCGCCGCGGGCGGCGTCCCACCAGATGCAGGCCTTCCGCTCGCTCCACGGCCGGCCCCCGGGGTCGGCCGACGCGCGGTTGTAGAGGATGCGCCGGTTGTACGGCCAGACCCAGCCCCACTCGTGCGCGTAGAAGCCCTGGTCGAAGCGCGACTTCCGGCGCGCCGCCTGGTTCACGTCGTCGGCGAAGACACCGCTGTAGATCCAGCAGCCGCACGAGGTCGAACCGTCGGCCTTCAGGTCCAGGTAGCCGTCCACCAGGCGGCCGGTCGTCAGGTCGTAGCCGCTCACCCGGCGCAGCACGTCCGCGGCGGACGGCTCGCCGCCGGGGGCGTCGTAGTCCCACGCCAGGTCCAGCAGCGGCCGGTCGCGGTCGTCCGCCGAATCTGCCAGCCGGGCCCGGAGCCGCAGGCCCAGGTCGTAGAAGAACCACAGCTCGGAGCGCTGGTCGCCCTTCGGCTCGACCGCCTTCTCGCGCCACTGCAGCATCCGCTGGGTGTTGGTGAACGTCCCTTCCTTCTCCACGTGCGACGCGGCCGGCATGAAGAACACCTCGGTGCGGCAGGTCTCCGGAGTGATCTCGCCGGTCTCGACCTCCGGGCCGTCCTTCCAGAAACTGGCGCTCTCGATCATCGCCAGGTCGCGTACCACCAGCCAGTCCAGGTTGGCCATCCCGAACCGCTGCAGCCGCCCGTTCACCGATCCGACGGCCGGGTTCTGGCCGAGCAGGAAGTAGCCGAAGACCTTGCCGTCGACCATGTCCATCGCGGTGCGGTAGGTGCCGTGGTCGCCGTCGATGCGCGGCAGGTAGTCGAAGCAGTAGTCGTTCTCGGCGGTCGCGGCGTCGCCCCAGTACTCCTTGAGCAGCGACACCATGTACGCGTCGGCGTTGCGCCAGAAGCCCTTCTGCTTGTCGCCGCGCACGCTCTCGACGTACGACGTGAGGTCGGTGTGCGTCGCCGCCGACGGCATCGGCAGGTAGCCGGGCAGCAGGTTGTAGAGCGTCGGGATGTCGGTCGAGCCCTGGATGCTGGCGTGCCCGCGCATCGCCATGATGCCGCCGCCGGGACGGCCGATCTGCCCCAGCAGCAGCTGCAGGATCGACGCCGCCCGGATGTTCTGCGCGCCGGTGGTGTGCTGGGTCCAGCCGACCGCGTAGACGACCGCGCTGGTGCGCTCCCGGCCGGAGTTGCGGGTCCACTCCTGGCAGACCCGCAGGAACTGCTCGTATGGCACGCCGCACACCTGCTCGACCAGCTCGGGCGTGTAGCGCGCGAAGTGCCGCTTCAGGACCTGGTAGACGCAGCGCGGATCCTGCAGGGTGGGGTCGGCCTCGACGCCACCGGCGACGCCCTCCAGCCGCGGCCCGCCGGAGCCGAACTGGTGGCCGACGCCGGTCTCCTTGGCCTCCTCCGCACCCGAGGCCGCCGGGTGCTGGACGGGCTCGGCACTGCGGTACCGCCAGCTGCGCGGGTCGTAGCTCGCCGACTCGGGGTCGTAGCCGCTGAACAGCCCGTCCAGGTCCTCGGTGTCCTCGAAGTCCTCGGTGATGAGGAACGACGCGTTCGTGTACGCCAGGACGTACTCGCGGAAGTCGAGCTCATTGTCCAGGACGTGCTTGATGACGCCGCCCAGGAAGGCGATGTCGCTGCCGGCCCGGATCGCCACGTGCACGTCCGCCAGCGCGCTGGTGCGGGTGAAGCGGGGGTCGATGTGCATGACCGTGGCCCCACGGGCCTTGGCCTCCAGCACCCACTGGAAGCCCACCGGGTGGGCCTCGGCCATGTTCGATCCCATGATCACGATGCAGTCCGAGTTCGCGAGGTCCTGCTGGTAGTCAGTCGCCCCGCCGCGACCGAAGGAGGCCCCCAGACCGGGGACGGTGGCGCTGTGTCATATCCGTGCCTGGTTCTCGATCTGCACGGCGCCCAGCGCCGTGAACAGCTTCTTGATGAGGTAGTTCTCCTCGTTGTCGAGGGTGGCGCCGCCGAGGCTGGCGATGCCCATCGTGCGGCGCAGCCGGAGGCCGCGGGCGTCGTGCTCCTGCCAGCCCTTGGCGCGGGCGTCGAGGACCCGGTCGGTGATCATCTCCATCGCGGTGTCGAGGTCGATCCGCTGCCAGTCGGTCGCGTACGGCGCCCGGTAGAGCACGTGCTGCTCGCGCTGCGGGCCGGTCACCAGCTGCTTGCTCGCCGACCCCTTGGGGCACAGCCGGCCGCGGGAGATCGGGCTGTCCGGGTCGCCCTCGATCTGCACGACCTGCTCGTCCTTGACGTACACCTTCTGCGCGCAGCCGACCGCGCAGTACGGGCAGATCGAGCGGGCCACCCGATCGGCCGTGGCGGTCCGCGCGACCAGCTGCCGGGTGCCCTGCGACTCCGCTGCCTTGCCGCGCCCGAGCGGGTCGTCGCCGCTCAGCTGCCGGTACACCGGCCAGCTCTCCAGCCACGTCCGTACGCCCATGTGCGCGCCCCTCCGGTCGCGGCGGGTGTAGCCCTCGCGGGGCGACCGAAACGCCGGGTGCGGGATCGGGGTCAGCCGCCACCGACGGGGTACCCGCCGGCCATGTGGCTGCTGGCCGCGGTTGACCCTGGGAACCTCCTGCCCGCGCGCCAGCAGATGGCCTTCTCGCTCGCCTGGCACATCCCGATCGCCTGCCTCGGTGTGGGCTTCCCGCTGCTGGCCGTGCTCGCCGAGTGGCGGGGGCTGCGCACCGGCGACCCGGTGTACGTGCAGCTGGCGCGCCGCTGGGCGAAGGCGATGGGCGTGCTGTTCGCCGTCGGCGCCGTCTCCGGGACCGTCCTGTCGTTCGAGATGGGCGCGCTCTGGCCGGGCCTGATGGAGCAGTACGGCGCGGTCTACGGCTTCCCGTTCGCCCTGGAGGGCTTCGCGTTCTTCATCGAGGCCATCTTCGTCGGCATCTACCTCTACGGCTTCGACCGCCTGAGCCCGCGCGCCCACCTGCTGTCCGGCATCCCGATCGTGCTGGCCGGCGTCGCGTCGGTGTTCTTCGTCGTCACCGCGAACACCTTCATGCAGACCCCGCGCGGGTTCCGCCTGGAGAACGGCAAGCTGGTGGACGCGCGCCCGTGGGACGCCATGTTCAACCCCTCCACCCCGCCGCAGACGACGCACATGATCCTCGCCGCCTTCATGGTGAGCGGCTTCGTCGTCGCCAGCGTCTACGCCGTCGCGATGCTGCGCGGGCGCCGGGACCGGTACACGCGGGTCGGCCTGCTGCTGCCGCTGGCCCTCGGCGCGGTGGTGAGCCTGCCGCAAGTGGTGGTCGGCGACTGGGCCGCGAAGTTCGTCGCCGGGAACCAGCCCACCAAGCTGGCCGCGATGGAGGGCGTCTACGAGACGCGCGACCACGTCCCGCTCACCCTCGGCGGGATCGAGGTGGACGGGGAGCTGCGGTACGGCCTGGAGATCCCGAACGGGCTGTCGCTGCTGATCGGCTACTCACCGAGCACGGTGGTCCGGGGGCTGAACGAGGTGCCGCCGCAGGACCGTCCCCCGGTCACCATCACGCACCTGGCCTTCGACGCGATGGTGGCCTGCGGCTTCGCGCTGCTCGGTCTGAGCGGGTGGTTCGCCTTGGTCTGGTGGCGGCGCCGGGCTCCGCCGCGGTCGCGGCTGTTCCTCGGCGCGGTCGCGGCGTCGGGCCTGCTCGCGGTGATCGCGCTCGAGGCCGGCTGGACCACCACCGAGGTCGGCCGGCAGCCGTGGATCGTCTACCACCAGCTGCGGACCGCGGACGCCGTCAGCGCCGCCCCGCACCTCGAGTACGGGCTCTACATCGTGCTCGCCGTGTACGCCGCCCTCACCGTCGCCACCGTCGTCGTGCTGCGGGTGCTCGCCCGGCAGGGCGAGGGCGAGGCCGTGGAACGGCCGGTGCAAGCCCCCCAGGAGCAGCCGGGATGACCGCCGCCGCCACCGTGCTCGCCCTCACCTGGCTCGGGGTGACGGCCTACGCGCTGCTCGGCGGCGCCGACTTCGGCGGCGGCTTCTGGGACCTGGTGGCGGGCACGGCGCGGGGCGGGGCGGAGCAGCGCGCGCTGATCGAGCACTCGATCGCCCCGGTCTGGGAGGCCAACCACACCTGGCTGATCTTCGTGCTGGTCATCCTGTGGACCGGGTTCCCGCTGGTCTTCGCCTCGGTGGCCAGCACGCTCGTCATCCCGTTCACCCTGGCCGCGCTCGGCATCATCGCGCGCGGCTCGGCGTTCGCGTTCCGCAAGAGCGTCCCGATGCCGGCCTGGCAGCAGGTGTTCGGCGCGGCGTTCGCGCTGTCCTCGGTCATGACGCCGTTCTTCCTCGGCACCATCGCCGGCGCGGTGGCCTCCGGCCGGGTGCCGCCGGGCAACGCCCGCGGCGACCTGGTCGGCAGCTGGTGGAACCCGACGTCGGTGCTCGGCGGGGTGCTGGCCGTGGGGGTCTGCGCCTACATCGCGGCGGTGTTCCTCACCGTCGACGCGCGTCGCACGGGCGAACAGGAGCTGGCCGAGGCGTTCCGCCGGCGGGCCATCGTGACCGCGCTGGTGGTCGGTGCGGTCGCGCTGGCCGGCATCGCGGTGCTGCACGCCGATGCGCCGGAGCTGTTCACCGGCCTGACCGGCCGGGCGCTGCCGCTGATCGTGCTGTCGGCACTGGCCGGGCTGGCCTCGCTCGTCCTGCTCGTCGTACGGCGCTATCGCGGGGTCCGGGTCACCGCCGCCGTCGCGGTCGCCGCCGTGGTCTGGGGGTGGGGCGCGGCGCAGTACCCGGTGCTGCTCGAGCCGGACGTGACCTTGTCCGACGCGGCCGCCCCTCCGGCCGTCATGAGCGCGCTGCTCGTCACGATCATCGCCGGCTCGGCGCTGCTGCTGCCGTCGCTCTGGCTGCTGTTCGTGCTGTTCCCCCGGCAGGCCGAGGAACCGGGTCGCTGAGGCCGTCGTACCGGCACGGGGTGGACCTTCGTCCCTGCCAGGACCGGGAGGACCTTCCACCGCTCCAGGCGTAGCGTCGGGTCGTGGCCACGGGTCCCGTCGTCATCGGCTACGACGGCTCGCCCGCCGCGCAGCGCGCGGTGCAGCAGACGCTCGCCCTCGTCCAGCCGCGGCCGGTGCTGGTCGTGACGGTGTGGGAGCCGGGCCGCACCTTCGAGCTGATGACCGTGCCCACCGGCTCGCTGCTGCCGACCGCCGTGGTCGACATCCGGGCGGCGCTGGAGCTTGACGAGAAGCTGTACGAGAACGCCACCCGGACCGCCGAGCAGGGCGCCGACCTGGCGCGTCGGGCCGGGCTGGAGGCGCAGGCCCTGGTGGTCGCCGACGAGCTCACGGTGGCCGACACCCTGATCCGGCTCGCGGTCGAGCGCAGCAGCCCCGGCATCGCGGTCGGCTGGCACGGCCACTCGGCGCTCGGCGAGCTGCTGCTCGGGAGCACCACCCAGCGGCTGCTGCGGCGCGCGCCCTGCCCGGTGGTGGTGGTCCGGCACGAGCCGGAGCAGGCGAGCACCTGACCGCACTCTGCCGGCTTGGCACAGGTGGCACGGGGTAGGCGCGCCTCGGACCCAGACCCGTCAGCCGTGAAGGAGCAGGCGATGACGATCACGACAGACCAGAGGATGAACGCGGGGCTGCTGCTGCTGCGCGCGGGGGTGGGCGGAGTCCTGGTGGCGCACGGCGGCCAGAAGCTGTTCGGCTGGTTCGGCGGCCACGGCCTCGAGGGCACGGCCGGCGCCTTCGAGCAGATGGGCTTCCGGCCCGGCCGCGCCAGCGCCGTCGCGGCCGGCCTCGGCGAGGCGGGAGGCGGCGC
>JAOPVD010000362.1 GCA_025966295.1 Frankiales bacterium
GACGGCGCCGCGCCGGGCCAGCCGGCGCACCGCCCGGTCGTGCCGGGCGGCGTCCTGCTCCGACGGCGGCCAGGGGAACACGCCGTTGCGGTAGGCGGCGCGCAGCGTCGGCGGGTCGAGCACGCCCCCCAGCGCGACCAGCTCGCGCGGCGCTCCCGCCACGTCGATCTCGTCGAAGAGCACGGCTCAGCCTGGCAGACCCTTGCGCAGCGCCGGATCCGGAGGCAGGATCTACAACCTGATGGTTGTAGATCAGGTCACCGACGCCGAGGTCGACCGGCTCTTCCGGGCGCTGGCCGACGCCACCCGGCGCGACATCGTGCGCCGGGTGCTCGTGGCCGAGCACTCGGTCTCCGAGCTCGCCCGCGACTACCCCATGAGCGTGACGGCCGTGCAGAAGCACGTCGCCGTCCTGGAGGAGGCGGGGCTGGTGACCAAGCGCCGGCACGGCCGCGAGCAGCGGGTGGCCGGCCGGCCGGCCGCCCTCCGCCGCGCCCAGCAGCTGCTGGACGCGTACGAGCAGCTGTGGCGGCACCGGATCGACCGCATGACCGACGTCCTGGCCGAGAACGACCGAGGAGGCACCGCATGAGCGTGACCAGTGTCCGCAAGGACCCCGAGCAACTCACCATGACCGTGACGGCGGAGTACGACGTGCCCGCCGACCGGGTCTGGCAGCTGTGGGCCGACCCGCGCCAGCTCGAGCGCTGGTGGGGCCCGCCGACCTACCCCGCGACGGTGGACAAGCACGACCTCACCGTGGGCGGGCAGGTGAGCTACTCCATGACTGGGCCGGAGGGCGACCAGGCGCGCGGGTGGTGGAAGGTGCTCGAGGCCGAGCCGCCGCGCCGGCTGCTGTTCGAGGACGGCTTCGCCGACGAGACCGGCGCGCCCAACCCCGACATGCCGACCATGGTGATGCGGGTCGAGATCAGCGACCGGCCGGGCGGCGTCACCATGACCATGTCGACGAGGTTCCCGTCGCTCGAGGCGATGGAGCAGCTGCTCGGCATGGGCATGGAGGAGGGCCTCCAGCAGGCCATGGGGCAGATCGACGCGCTGCTCGCCGCCGATCCTGCCGAGCTCACGCCTCGCTGAGTACGGCTCATGAGGGTGATGCCCTCGGGCTAACTCGTAGCGGTTCCCGGGCGCTCGTCGATGATCTCCACCGCGAGAGAGGGCCAGCGGGTCAGCATCTCGAACTGGCTGCTGGGCAAGGCTGCAAGCGTCGGCCGCACGGTCGGCGCGGGCAGGAAGTGGACCGTGGTCCCGGTCGTGCCGTCGGCCTCAAGGGGCAGCAGGTCGGTGACTGGCATGCCTTGCTCGTAGCGCTGCGTCCAGGCGCCGTTGTGGCGGCGGTTCCGGTGCACCAGCCACTCGCTGAGCGCCGCGACCACGGACATGCCCCGCCTCGCGTGGCCGTCGGGTAGCAGCGGCGTGTCCGGGGCGTCGAAGAACCGCAGGTCCTGCGTGGACATCACCGGCTTCTTCACCGCTTGCCCGTGCTCGTCGAGGCGCGTGTCGGTGCCACGACCGTCGTCGGTGACCGCCAGCGACCCGTCGGCGTGCAGCGTGACCCGGCAGCTTCCCGACCCGCGCTCGGCGGCTTCGTCGGCGGCGTAGGCGATCACCTCCAGGAGCAGGTGCAGTCCGCCGCCCGGGGCCAGTTCCTGCGGCCGGCGGCGGATGTCAGCCAGGTGGTCGGCGTCCACGGACGTCGCCCAGTCGTGCGTCGTGTTCGGCCACGGCATCGGTCGGTCGCCTCCGACGGAATGGTGCCATGAGCCCTACCGACGGCAGTGCTCGGCGCGAGTTAACCTCGCTGAGGGGGAGCGGGCGACGGGAATCGAACCCGCACCATCAGTTTGGAAGACTGAGGCTCTGCCATTGAGCTACGCCCGCGCACTGCGTCGGCCCTAGAGTGGGCCGGCGTACGCGGGGCGTAGCGTAGTGGCTAGCGCGCCTGCTTTGGGAGCAGGAGATCGCGGGTTCGAGTCCCGCCGCCCCGACCCCTGTTGCTGCCCGAGAGGAACCACGTCTGTGCAGAGCTCCGTCGAGACCCTGAGCCCGACCAGGGTCAAGCTCACCGTTGAGGCCGGCTTCGACGAGCTCAAGCCTGAGCTGGACAAGGCCTACCGCACCATCGGCAAGCAGGTGAAGATCCAGGGCTTCCGGCCCGGCAAGGTGCCGCCGCGGATCCTCGACCAGCGCGTCGGCCGCGGTGTGGTGCTGGAGGAGGCCGTCAACGAGGCCATCCCGCGCCTGTACGGCGAGGCCGTCGAGTCGACCAAGCTCACGCCGGTCGCCCGCCCGGAGATCGAGGTCACCGAGCTGGCGGACAACGACAAGCTGGCCTTCACGGCCGAGGTCGACGTCCGCCCGGAGTTCGCGCTGCCGGCCTTCGACGGGCTCGAGGTCACGGTTGACGACGTCGTGGTCTCCGACGAGGAGGTCGACGAGCAGCTGACCGGGCTGCGCGAGCGGTTCGCCTCGCTGAGCCCGGTGGAGCGCGCCGCGGTCGACGGCGACTTCGTCTCGCTCGACCTGGTCGCCACCGTCGACGGCGAGGAGGTCCCCGGCGGCACCGCCCAGGGCCTGTCCTACGAGGTCGGCTCCGGCACCCTGCTGGACGGCATCGACGAGGCCGTCCGCGGCACCTCCGCCGGTGACGCCCGCACCTTCCAGACCAACCTGGTCGCCGGCGACCTCGAGGGCAAGACCGCCGACGTGGCCGTCACGGTCCGCTCGGTCAACGAGCGCAAGCTGCCCGAGGCCGACGACCAGTGGGCCTCCGACGCCGCCGGCTTCGCCAGCCTCGACGAGCTCAAGGGCGACGTCCGCCAGCGGCTGGACCGCATGAAGCGGCTCCAGCAGGGCGTCGACGCCCGCGACAAGGTCCTCGAGGCGCTGCTCGCCCAGGTCGAGGTGCCGCTGCCCGAGACCGTCCTGGCCGCCGAGCTCGAGTGGCGCACCGCCACCACGCAGGACCAGCTCGACCGCGCCGGTCAGACCCGGGAGGCGTTCCTCGCCGAGCAGGGCAAGACCGAGCAGGAGTGGGACGCCGAGCTCAAGGAGGGTGCCGAGCAGGCCGTCAAGGCCCAGCTGGTGCTCGACGCGGTGGCCGACGGCGAGGAGCTCGAGATCAGCGACGCCGAGCTGAACGACCAGCTGATCCGGCGCGCCGCCCGCGCCGGGCTGGCGCCGCAGGACTACGCCAACCGGATCGTCCAGAGCGGTCAGCTGGCCGGCCTGGTGTCGGAGGTGCGCCGCGGCAAGGCCCTCGCCACGGTGATGGAGTCGGCCACCATCAAGGACGCCTCTGGCAACCCCATCGACCTGGAGGCGCTCCGGGACGACATGGGCAGCCCGGAGGCCGGCGTCGAGACCGACGAGGACGGCCGGCCGTACCACGTGCACGGCGACGGCACGGTCCACTACCTGGACGAGGACGAGCACCAGCACTGAGCTCCCCGCGCCTGCTGACGGCCGCCCGCACCCACCCGGTGCCGGCGGCCGTCGTCGTACCGGGGGCGGGCGGCGCGCTTACGCCCACGGCGAAGTGCGTCGTAGAGCGGAGTGTCAGTGCCGATGACGGGGTTAGTGTCCTCGACAGACGCGGACCGCAGGTCCCGTGACCGCACCTCCGAGGGAAGGGCCTCTTCGTGACCCACTCCGACTCCGGGCTCGTCGTCCCCGGCACGCTCGGCAGCGCCAGCCCCGCTGCGCGCTCCCAGGGCGGTGGCATGGGCCTCGACGACCAGGTCTTCAACCGCCTGCTCAAGGAGCGCATCATCTTCCTCGGCTCCGCCGTGGAGGACTCGATGGCCAACGCCATCTGCGCCCAGCTGCTGCTGCTCGCCGCCGAGGACCCCGACCGGGACATCTTCCTGTACATCAACAGCCCCGGCGGCTCGGTCAGCGCCGGCATGGCCATCTACGACACGATGCAGTTCGTCAGCAACGACGTCGCGACGGTGGGGCTGGGCCTGGCGGCCTCGATGGGGCAGTTCCTGCTCGCCGCCGGCGCCAAGGGCAAGCGGTACGCCACGCCGCACGCGCGGATCATGATGCACCAGCCGTCCGGCGGCATCGGCGGCACCGCGGCCGACATCGCCATCCAGGCCGAGCAGATGCTCTATGTGAAGCGGACGATGGCCGAGCGCATCGCCTTCCACACCGGTCAGACCGTCGAGCAGATCGAGGCCGACTCCGACCGTGACCGGTGGTTCTCCGCTGCGGAGGCCAAGGAGTACGGCTTCATCGACCACGTCGTGGGCGCGGCCTCCGACGTCCCGTCCGGCGCCGGCACCCGGGCCTGAGAGGACCAGCAGCCATGAACTTCGAGACCCCCACCAACTACACGATCCCGATCGTCATCGAGCAGACCTCCCGCGGGGAGCGCTCGTTCGACATCTACAGCCGCCTGCTCAAGGAGCGCATCATCTTCCTGGGCAC
>JAOPVD010000007.1 GCA_025966295.1 Frankiales bacterium
GCTGGGCCGTGGCGGCCCCCGCCGGCCCCGGTCCGGCGTGCTCGACCTCTAACTTCCCGGTGATCCACGGAACGGGCGGCCACGTTTCGGCCCGGCAGATGTGGGCGCCGGTTCCGTGGATCACCGGAAGTTAGGGGTCAGAGGGCGCCGAGGGATCGCATCCAGGCGACGATGACGGTGGCGAGCTCGGGGCCGCGGTCCTCCTGGAGGAAGTGGCCGCCGCCGACGATGGTGGTGTGCGGCTGCCCGGCGGCGCCGGGGATCTTGCTGATCAGCATCCGCTCGCCACCGGCGGTGATCGGGTCGGAGTCGGAGAAGGCGCACAGGAACGGCTTGTCCCAGCGCGCCAGAACCTCCCACGCCCGCTGGCACGCCGGCGTCGCCGGGTTGTCGGCGTCCTGCGGGATGAGGTCGGGGAAGGCGCGGGCGCCGTTCTTGTACGCCGGGTCCGGGAACGGCGCGTCGTAGGCGGCCGTCACCTCGGCGGGCATCGGGTCCACGACCGCCGCGCTGACCAGGAAGCCGATCGGCAGGTCCTCGGTGCGGGCCACGAAGTCACGGAACCGCCACCAGGCGTCCGGCAGCCGGTGCCGGCCGTCGGGCAGCCCGGTGTTGGCGGCCACGATCCGGGCGAAGCGGTCCGGGTGCTCGGCGGCGAGCCGGAGCCCCAGCAGCCCGCCCCAGTCCTGGCCGACCAGGGTGATGTCGGTGAGGTCGAGGGCGTCGAGCAGCACCGAGCGCAGCCACTCGACGTGCCCGGCGTAGCTGTAGTCCTCGACGGCGGCGGGCTTGTCCGAGCGGCCGAAGCCGATCAGGTCCGGCGCCACCACCCGGCAGCCGGCCTCCAGCAGCACCGGGATCAGCTTGCGGTACAGGAACGACCAGGACGGTTCGCCGTGCAGCAGCAGCACCACCGGGCCGCTGCCCTCGTCGAGGTAGGCCATCCGCAGCCCGTCCGAGGTCTGCGCGTAGCGCGGCTCCCAGGGGAAGTCGGGGACCGCGGCGAAGGCCGCGTCAGGGGTGCGCAGGACGTCCATGACCGGCGAACCTAGCGCTGCAGCACCCACAACCGGGTGACGAACGGCTCGAGGACCTGACCGTCGGGGAACGCCGCCAGCAGGTCCGCCCGGCAGCCGGCGACGAAGCCCTCGACGTCCGGCAGCGCCTGCACGTAGGACTTCGAGCGCAGCCAGCGCTCGTAGAGCTCCAGCGACAGGGTCCGCTCCCAGTCGATCTCGCGCGGCGGCGCGCCGGTGAACCAGGGCGCCAGCTGGGCGCGGTAGTCGACCTCGCGGTAGCCGCGGCGGTAGCTCGGGTTGCCCGCCTCGAGCCGGTCCTGCTGGGCGTCCCACCAGGCGCCCTCGGCCCGCACCTCGTTCCACCACAGCAGCAGCCGGCCGCCCGGGCGCAGCACCCGGGCCACCTCGGCCGGCGCGGCCGGCGCCGAGGTCCAGTGCCACATCTGCGCGCCGCAGACGGTGTCGAAGGCCGCGTCGCCGAACGGCAGCGCCTCGGCCGCGCAGACCACCCCGGGCGCAGCGTGCTTGGCCAGCCCGCGGGCCAGCATCCGCGGCCCGAGGTCGGTGACCACCAGCGACCGGGCGCGGCCGGCCAGCTCCTGCGAGGCGATCCCGGTGCCGGCCCCGAGCTCCAGCACGTCGCCGAGCGTCGGCAGCGCGTCGTACAGGGCAGTGGGGTAGCGCGGCCGGGCCGCGTCGTAGTCGTCGACCAGGTCCTCGAACGCCGTCGGGCTGCCCGGCCGGGCTAGGTCGGCCACGCGTCCGCCGGCGCGGCCAGGTTGAGCCGGGTGAAGGCCAGCGCCTCGGCCAGGTCGGCTTCCCGCTCGTACCGGTCCTCGCAGCTGCGGTTGTTGACCTCGACGACCACCAGGCCGTCGAAGCGGTCGGCGGCGAGGCCCTCGAGCAGCTCGGCGCACGGCTGGTCGCCGCGACCCGGGATCAGGTGCTCGTCGCGGGCCGAGCCGCGGCCGTCGGCGATGTGCACGTGGGTCAGCCGGTCGCCCATCGCGCGGCGCAGCTCCAGCGCGTCGGACCGCGACACCGAGGTGTGCGACAGGTCGAGGGTGAAGTCGCGGAAGGCCTCGCCGGTCGGGTCCCAGTCCAGCCCGTACGGCGAGACCTCCCGGCCGCGGGCGCGCAGCGGGAACATGTTCTCCACCGCGAACCGCACCTCGGTCTCGGACGCCATCTGCTGGATGCCGCCGACGAACTGCCGGACGTAGTCCCGCTGCCAGCGGAACGGCGGGTGCACGACCACCGCCTCGGCGCCGAGCTCCTCGGCCGCCTCCTTGGCCTAGACCAGCTTGATCCACGGGTCGGTGCCCCACACCCGCTGGGTGATCACCAGGCACGGCGCGTGGATCGCGAGGATCTCCACCTCGTGGTAGTCACGCAGCCGCTTCAGCGCGTCGATGTCCTGCGACACCGGGTCGGTCCAGACCATCACCTCGACGCCGTCGTAGCCCAGCCGGGCCGCGATCTCGAAGGCGTTGGCGGTCGACTCCGGGTAGACCGACGCCGTCGCGAGCGCCACGCGGGCGGTCGGGACGAGGACCGGGCTGGCACCGGTCGGGGCATCGGTCATCGTGCGGCTGAGCGTACGGCCAGCGGGCGCCGCACTCCGGTTAGGCTCGCAAACGTGGTCGGGCCGACCACTGACCCCCTTGTCGTGAAGGTGCCGTGAAGACCCAGATCGATCTCGGGATGCCTCGCCTGCGCGAGGTCGACCCCGACTTCCCCCGTGACTTCGTCGAGTTCGTCGACCCGTCCGACCCGTCCCAGCTGGTCAAGGCCGACCTGACCTGGCTGATGTCGTCGTGGACCTGCATCTTCGGGGCCGGCTGCCACGGCGTCATCGAGGGCCGCGCCGATGACGGCTGCTGCAGCCACGGCGCGTTCTACAGCGACGACGATGACGAGAAGCGCGTCAAGAAGTACGCGAAGATGCTCAAGCGCAAGGACTGGCAGTACGCCGAGCTCGGCCGCGAGGAGGGCTTCTCGGTCGTCGACGAGCTCGACGGCGAGCCGGCCCGCAAGACCCGCACGGTCGACGGCGCCTGCATTTTCCTCAACCGCCCCGGTTTCCCCGGGGGCGAGGGCTGCTCGCTGCACGCGCTGGCGCGCCGGAGCGGGCTGCACCCGCTCGACACGAAGCCCGACGTCTGCTGGCAGCTGCCGGTCCGGCGGCTGCAGGAGGTCGTGGAGCGGCCGGACGAGACCACCGTGACGGTGACGACCCTGGGCGAGTTCGACCGGCGCGGCTGGGGGCCCGGCGGCGAGGACCTGCACTGGTGGTGCACGGGGGCGCCGGAGGCGCACGTGGGCGCCGACCCGGTCGTGGTGTCCTACGGCCCGGAGCTCACCGCTCTGATCGGGCCGGCCGCCTACGCCGAGCTGGTGCGGCTGTGCAGCGAGCGCACCGGCCTGCCGCTGCACCCCGCCACCGTGGCCGCGCGGGCCTGACTCAGCGGCCCTGGTTGGCGACCGCGGCCGCAGCGGCCGCGGCGGCCTCCGGGTCCAGGTAGGTGCCGCCCTTGACGATCGGCTGCAGGTCGTCGTCGAGGTCGTAGCGCAGCGGCTGGCCGGTCGGGATGTTGAGGCCGACGACCTCGTCCTCCGTGAGCCCGTCGAGGTGCTTCACCAGCGCGCGCAGCGAGTTGCCGTGCGCCGCGACCAGGACGGTCTCGCCAGCCCGCAGGTCCGGCACGATCTGGTCGTACCAGTAGGGCAGCAGCCGGACGACGACGTCGGCCAGGCACTCGGTGCGCGGCACCAGGTCCTTGGCCAGCTTGGCGTAGCGGAGGTCGCTGGCGTTGTCCCACTCCGAGCCGGGCTCGATCGGCGGCGGCGGCACGCTGTAGGACCGGCGCCAGAGCGTGAACTGCTCCTCGCCGTAGGTCTCCAGCGTCTGCTTCTTGTCCTTGCCCTGCAGCGCGCCGTAGTGCCGCTCGTTGAGGCGCCAGTGCCGCTTGACCGGCACCCAGGAGCGCCCGCAGGCCTCCAGCGCGATGTTCGCCGTCCGGATCGCGCGGGTCAGCAGCGAGGTGTGGAGCACCGTCGGGAGCAGGTCGGCCTTGAGGAGCTCCAGCCCCCCGAGCCGGGCCTGGTCCTCACCGAGCCCGGTGAGGTCGACGTCCACCCAACCGGTGAACAGGTTCTTGGAGTTCCACTCGCTCTCGCCGTGACGGAGCAGGACAAGGGTCGCCATGGCCCAGATCTTGCCGTACGCCCTGCGGCTCAGGCCTCCGGGGCGGCGAACCGGGCGAAGGCCTGCAGGTTGGCGGTGGATTCCCCGCGCTTCTGGCGCCACTCCCACTCGCGCTTGATGGAGCTGGCGAACCCGATCTCGAGCAGCAGGTCAAAACTCTCGTCGGCGTACTGCAGCACCGAGCCCAGGATCCGGTCGACGTCGGCCGGCGTGACGCACGACAGCGGCAGCCGCCCGACCAGGTACACGTCGCCGGCCTGGTCCAGCGCGAACGACACCGCGAACGACTTGGCGTTGCGGCGCAGCAGGAACGCGTAGAACTCCTGGTGGTTCTCGTCCGGCTGGCGGCAGACGAACGCCTCCACCATGAGGCCGTGCTGGCCCACCACCAGCCAGCAGTTGGTGAACAGCTTGTGGGTGCCGGGGAGCTTGACGAAGAACTGCCCCGGCTGCGGCTCCGCGAAGTCGAGCTCCGCCTCCTCCAGCGCCGTGCGGATGACGTCAGCAGCCTCGCTCATGCCCGCACCCTAAGTGCCGGTACGACGCCCGCCTCCCGCCGTACTCGGCTGGGGTCGTGGGCGGGTCCGCCGTACTTGTCCCCTCGTTCTGACCCGGGCCCGCCGACGCGCACGCTCACCGACGTCCGCGCGCCGTAAGTACGAGGGGACAAGCGCCGGTCGCGGCCGGTACGGCGCCGCTGTCGGCCGGCGGTCTCGCTAGGAGGTGGCGGCCAGGGTGGCGGGGCTGAGCACGTCGCGGTAGGCGCCGAGCAGGCCCTGCGCGGTCCGGCCCCAGGAGTAGTGCGAGGCGTGCGCCACCGCACCGCGGCTGAGCTCGGCCCGCCGCTCCAGGCCGTGCCGCAGCGCGGCGGCCCAGGCCTCGGTGCCGTGGCCGTCGACGAGCAGGCCGCTCGCGCCGTCGCGCACGGTGGTGAGCAGGCCACCGACCCGGGCGGCGACGACGGGGGTGCCGCAGGCCTGCGCCTCGAGCGCCACCAGGCCGAACGACTCGTTGTGGGAGGGGACGGCCACCAGGTCCGCGGCGACATACCAGTCGCGCAGGCGGTCGGGGCCGGCGGGCGGCTCGAAGCGGACGGTCACGTCCAGCTTGGCGGCCAGGTCCTGCAGGTAGGTCGGGTGGTCGTACCCGGTGCCGCTGAGCCCTCCGACCACGGCCACCTGCAGACGGCCGGCGAGGGCGGGGTCCTGCTCCAGCAGCCGCTGGGCGGCATGGAGCAGGACGTCGGGCGCCTTCAGCGGTTGCAGGCGCCCGACGAACAGCAGCAGCACCGCGTCCGGTGGGACACCCAGGCGGGTCCGGGCGGCGGAGGCCTCCCCGGGCCGGAAGTGCTCGAGGTCGACGCCGGGTGCGACGGTGACGACGCGCTCGACGTCCGCGCCGTACAGGTGGACCAGGTCGCGGGCCTCCTGCGCGGTGTTGGCGACCAGGCTGTCGGCGGCGGCGATGACCTGCTCCTCACCGACCACGCGGCGCAGCGGCTCCGGGGTGTCGCCCTCGGCGAGCGCGCGGTTCTTCACCTTGGCGAGGGTGTGCGCGGTGTGCACCAGCGGCACGCCCCAGCGCTCGGTGGCCAGCCAGCCGACCTGGCCGGACAGCCAGTAGTGCGAGTGCACGACGTCGAAGTAGCCGGCCTCGTGCTGGGCCTCCACCCGCAGCAGGCCGCTGGTGAGGGCGCACAGCTGCGAGGGCAGGTCCTCCTTCGACATCCCCTCGAAGGGGCCGGCGGTGAGGTGCCGGACCGTCACGCCGGGCGCCAGGTCGCAGACCGGCGGCAGGTCGGAGGAGGTGGCGCGGGTGAAGACCTCGACCTCGACGCCCAGCTGGGCCAGCCGCTTGGAGGTCTCGACGACGTAGACGTTCATGCCGCCCGCGTCCCCGGTGCCGGGCTGCTCGAGGGGCGAGGTGTGCACGGAGAGCACGGCGACCCGGCGTGGCCGGACGCTGCGCAGGACGCCGACGGTCACGGGCGTCACCTCCCTGTCTCGCTGTTATCCTGCCCGATGCGGGCCCAGCCCCTACCTGCGCCCTGCAACGCCGGTGAGCGCCGACACCTTCCCTGGGCGCCGGTCTAGCCTCGCTCGCATGAGCCGTCCCACCGCCGTCGTGACCGGAGCGAGCAGCGGGATCGGCGCCGCCACGGCCGTCCAGCTGGCGGCGCTGGGCTGGGACGTGGTGGCCGCGGCGCGCCGCGTCGACCGCCTCGGGGCGCTCGCGAAGCAGCACCCCGGCATCCGGCCGCAGGCCCTTGACGTCACCGACCCGCGCAGCGTCGCGGACCTCGTGGATGCGGTCCCGCACGCCGACCTGCTGGTCGCAAACGCCGGCGGCGCGTTCGACCTGGACCGGCTCGACACGGCTGACGTCGACACCTGGGCCCGGATGTACGACGTCAACGTCCTCGGCCTGGTCCGCACCGTGCAGGCGCTGCTGCCCGTGCTGCGGCGGAGCCGCGGGCACGTCGTGGTGACCGGCAGCACCGCCGGCCACTGGGTCTACGAGGGCGGCGGCGGCTACGTCGCCGCCAAGCACGCGGTCGCGGCGCTCCGCGAGACGCTGCGGCTGGAGGAGGTCGAGCACGGCTTGCGGGTCAGTGAGGTCGCCCCCGGCATGGTGCGGACCCCGGAGTTCTCGCTGCAGCGGTTCGGCGGCGACCAGGACCGGGCCGACGCCGTGTACGCCGGGGTGGACCCGCTGGTCGCCGAGGACGTCGCGGAGGCGATCGTGTGGGTGGCGACCCGGCCGCGGCACGTCAACATCGACCTGGTGCAGATCACCCCGCAGCAGCAGGCGGCCGTGCACAAGGTCGCCCGCCGGGGGGCGTAGTGGCCAAGGCGAAGCGGTACGCCGCGGGGCGGGCCCGGGCCCTCGGGCTGCCGACCCGCGGCACCACCAACCCGAACCGGCTGCGCCGGGTCGACCGGCACCTGGCGGCGGTCCACGCCGAGCTGCTCCGGACCGCGCCGCAGCCGCTCGTCATCGACCTCGGGTACGGCGCGACGCCGGTCACCGCGATCGAGCTGCACCACCGGCTGCGCGCCGTCCGCCCCGACCTGGAGGTGGTCGGGCTCGAGATCGACCCGGAGCGGGTCGCCGCCGCCGCGCACGCCGCCACCGACGGGTTGTCGTTCCGCCGCGGCGGCTTCGAGCTCGCCGGCCTCCGGCCGCTGGTGGTCCGAGCCCTGAACGTGCTGCGCCAGTACGAAGAGGGCGCCGCTGCGGAGGCCTGGACCACCCTTCTCGCCGGCCTCCAGGACGACGGCCTGCTGCTCGAGGGGACCTGCGACGAGCTCGGCCGGCGCGCCGCCTGGGTCACCCTCAACAAGGCCGGCCCGCAGACGCTGACGCTGGCCGCGCACCTGCAGACCCTCGACAGGCCAAGTGATCTGGCCGAACGGCTGCCCAAGGCGCTCATCCACCACAACGTGCCGGGGACCGCCGTGCACGCCTTCCTCGCCGGCCTCGACGAGGCCTGGGACCGGAGTGCGCCGTACGCGGCCTTCGGGAACCGGCAGCGCTGGAAGGCGATGTGCGAGGCGCTCGCGTGGGACCAGGTCGGCCCGCGGCGCGACGGCGAGGTGACGGTGCCGTGGGCCTCGGTCGCGCCCTCGTAGGCTCGGGCCGTGACCGAGGACCACACGCACGTCGTCAACAACGGCAAGCGCGACCTGACCATCGACGAGCTCGCCCGCATGCAACCCGGCATGGACCGGCTGATGGCGGAGGTCGGACCCCGGTTGCACCGCTGCTACCACGCGGCGCTGGCCGGCAACTGGCCGCTGGCGGCGTACTTCAGCAAGAGCGCCGTCAAGCAGCTGGCGCTCAGCGCGGAGAGCCGGCCGAAGTACGAGCCGGAGATGACCGCCTACCTGCGCGATGACTACGCACCCGTCACGGCGGCCATCAAGGCCCGGGACCGGGAGGCCTTCCTGGCGGCCTGGCCCGTCATGGTGGACCGGGCCAACGTGCTGCACGGCTTCTTCGGCAAGCCCTACATCGGGTGGAAGACCCCGGCGGAGCCGCCGGACGACCTCGACCTGACGGCCGGCCTGTCCTGAGCTAGTCCGCCAGCAGGAGCGCGAGCTCGGCGTCGAGGTCGATGGCCTCGGACTCGTGCCCGGTCGGGACGGCCAGGTAGGTCTGCTGCAGGAACTCGACGAGGACGTCGCGGTCGATCTCGAAGAGGGCAGCGCCGGTCGGCGAGGCCATCGCGAGGTTCACGACCCGCTCGCCGTCGCGCGTCGTCGGCCAGACCCGGACGTCGCCGTCGCCGACGGCCCGGGCGATGCCGTCGGTGAGCAGCTGGCGGGCGAACATCCACTCCACGATGCCATCGCCCTCGCCGCCGGTCTGGAAGGCGACGCGGACCGCCCACGGGTCGGCGGACTCGTAGCTGAGGCCGGCCATCACCGGGAGCGACGGGCCGCCGGGGACCACGAGATGCAGCTCGAGCTCGGCGCTGACGGTGGCGATGTGCGTCATGGTCCGGTGGGCCCTTCGGGTCAGTGGTGCGGCGACACTGCAAGCAACGAGCCCCAGCAGGGCTGGTGACGGGCTCCGCGCGCTGTTCCCGGCGGGATCGACGTCCAGATCGGGACATCCCCGGGCGAGCCGGGACAACAGTCTTCGCGGTTTCACCCGTCGGGGCGCCGCGGGGCTTCTGCCGGCCGGACCCGGGGTAGTGCGGCGGTATGGCTGAAGAAGAGGTGCTGCTGGAAGGGGGCTCGCGTGATGGCGAGTCCACGGTGGTCCCGGAGGGAGTGCGCCGGCTACTGGCGGTCTCCGCTGCGCCGGGGTTGCTCGACATCTACGAGGCGGACGGCCGCACCCGGACACTCGACGACGGCACCCAGGCGCTGGTCTTCGTGCTCGCCGGGCAGGAGTCGGCCGAGGGCATCGCCCCCGAGCTGCTGCACTTTCCCAGCCCCGCCGGCTGAGCGCCCGGCGTCAGCCGGCTAGGTGGCTGCTGATGAGCTCGCGCAGCCGGGCGCGCTCCCGGAACACCACGCCGGGGTGCTCGAACACCACCAGCCGGGCTCGGGGCAGCACCGCGGCGAGCTGCCGGCCGACGTCGGCCGGGTGCAGCGGGTCGCCCTCCTGCGCCAGCACCAGCACGTCGGCGCTGACGGCCGCGAGTGCGGTCCGGTCAGGCACCGGCCGGTCCTCGGGCAGCGCCGCGAGCAGCGCCGGCAGCCCCGGTGAGGCCACCAGGAAGTCGGCGCGGGCCGCCACATAGGCCTCGACCGCCGGTCCGGCCAGGTCCGACGGCAGTTCCCGCCGGACGGCGGCGACGACCGCGGCCCGGTCGCCCGCCGCGAGCGCACCGGTCAGCGCAGCGACCCGGCGTACGGCGTCGTCGTGGCGCGCGGCGTCGAGGGCGGCGGGGAGCAGGAGCACCACCTTGGCGAAGCGGTCCGGGGTGCCGGCGAGCAGCCGGAGCAGGGTGGCGGCGCCCATCGAGACGCCGAGGGCCTGGGTGGCGCCGTGCTCGTCCGCGACGGCGGCCAGGTCGGCGGCGAGCTCGCCGTAGCCGGGGTCGCGCGGCGGCGCGGCCGGGC
>JAOPVD010000028.1 GCA_025966295.1 Frankiales bacterium
TGTCGATGGTCTTGAGCAGCTGACCCAGCCCCTCGAGCGCGTAGTACTCGCACTGGATCGGGATGAGCACCTCGGAGGTCGCGACCATCGCGTTGACGGTGAGCAGTCCGAGTGACGGCGGGCAGTCGACGATGACGTAGTCGACGTCCGCGCCGGGGCCCGCGCAGTACGCCTCGATGGCCCGCTGCAACCGGGACTCGCGCGCCACCAGTGAGACCAGCTCGATCTCGGCCCCGGCCAGGTCGATGGTGGCCGGCACGACCCGCAGCCGCGGCACTCCGTCGGCCGGCTGCACCACGTCGGCGATCGGCACCGAGTCGACCAGCACCTGGTAGACGTCCGGCACGCCGGCGTGGTGCGCGACGCCGAGCGCGGTGGAGGCGTTGCCCTGCGGGTCGAGGTCGATGACCAGGACGGTGGCGCCGTGCAGGGCGAGTGCGACCGCGAGGTTGACGGTCGAGGTCGTCTTGCCGACGCCGCCCTTCTGGTTGGAGACCGTGATGATCCGGCGCTGGGCCGGCTTCGGGAACACCTCGGAGCCCGACCGCACCCGCACGGCGGCGGCCGCCTGCTCCCCGATCGGCGTGCTGATGTCGCTCTCACGCAGTGCATCGCGCAGCCTTTGGGCCGGCTGGGCGGCGTCGCCGGCGGCGGGGGCCGGTGGCGGGGTGGGGGCTGGCTCGACGGGGAACGCCGGACGCGGCTCGTCGGGGGTGGTCATCGCCTGTTCTTCCGCTTGCTGGGGCCGTTGATGCCGCCCGGACGGGGCGTTGGTCGGGCCTTCGGTCGTGCACTGGCGGCCTGCGTGGCGCCGCGCTCGACCACGACGATGCGGGCGCGGGTGCCGAGCTCCTCGGAGCCGACCTCCACGACCGCACTGGACGCCGCGCCCAGCCGGTGCAGCACCGGTCCGGCGGCGGCCAGCTCGGTGGCGGCCTGCTCGCCCTTGAGCGCGAGCAGCCGGCCGCCGGGTCGGAGCAGCGGAAGCGCCCAGCCGGCCAGCCGGTCCACCGGCGCGACGGCCCGGGCGGTCACGACGTCGACCTCGAGCTTGCCGGCGAGCTCCTCGGCACGGACCCGGCGCACCAGGGTGTTGCGCAGCCCGAGCTCTTCGACCGCCTCGGACAGGAACGTCGCCCGGCGCTGCAGCGACTCGACCAGCACCACCTGGACATCCGGGCGCTGCAGGGCGAGCACCAGCCCGGGCAGGCCGGCGCCGGAGCCGAGGTCGAGCACCACCTGACCGTCCTCGATCAGCTCCGACAGCCCGGCGCAGTTGAGCAGGTGACGCTCCCAGAGCCGCGGCGTCTCGCGCGGTCCGAGCAGGCCGCGCTCGGTGGCCGGGCCGGCGAGCAGCGCGGCGTAGGCCTCCAGTGCCGGGAGCGCGGCACCGAAGACCGCGGCCGACGCCGGAAGGGCGGGCGCGGTCACGCGCCCGGCAGGACCACGACGCGGCGCTCGGGCTCGACGCCCTCGGACTCCGAGTGCACACCCTCGACCGCCGCGACCGCGTCGTGCACGACCTTGCGCTCGAACGGCGTCATCGGAGCGAGCTTGACCGGCGTGCCGTCCTCGAGCGCACGATGAGCGGCCCGGCTGCCGATCTCGGTCAGCTCGACCTTGCGGCGGGCCCGGAAGCCACCGATGTCGAGCATGAGGCGGCTGCGGATTCCGGTCTGCTGCACCACGGCGAGCCGGGTCAGCTCCTGCAGCGCCTCGAGGGTCTGCCCGTTGGGGCCGACGAGGGCGTCGAGGCCGTCACCGACGATGGCGACGACGGCCCGTGAGCCCTCGACGTCCATGTCGATGTCGCCGTCGACGTCGGCGATGTCGAGCAGCCGCTCGAGGTAGTCGCCGGCGATGTCGCCCTCCTGCACCAGCAGGTCGGTCGGGGGAGTGCTCTCGTTCTCGGTCACAGCTGTCCTTCAGTCGTACGACGGGTCTGTGGGCAGGCGTCTAGCGCCGGCCGCCCTTACGGGACTTGTTCTTGCGGCTACCGGCCGCCGGCCGGGCCCTTGCCGGCCCCGGCGGTGGCGACCACGGTGGCGGTCGAGGTGGTCGGCGCCTCGGGGCGCGCAGCATCCTCGCCCTTCGGGCTCTCGTCCTTGCCACGCGCCGCCTTGCCGCCCGTGGCCTTGGCGTCCTTGCTGTCCTTGCTGTCCTTGCTGTCCTTGCTGTCCTTGCTGTCCTTGCCGGTCTTGCCGGCCGTCGCCGCGCCGGGCACGACCGGTGGCATCCGGGCGATGACGTACTGCTGCTGCGCCAGCGACCAGACGTTGGTGGTGAGCCAGTACAGCAGCACGCCGATCGGGAAGCTGAAGCCGAAGATGGCGAAGGAGAACGGCAGGACGTACAGCATGATCTTCTGGATCTGCTGCTGCTGGGCGTCGGCCGCGGCGCCGTTGCGCGACATCATCTGCTTCTGGGTGAGGAAGGTCGTCAGACCCATCGTCACGATCATGACGACCGCGACGACCTTCACCGACGTGACGTTGCCGCCCAGCTCCTGCACGAACTTCGCCGGGCTGTTGAACGCCGCCGAGATCGGCGCACCGAAGATCTTGGCGTGCGCGCCTTCCCGGATGAGCTCGCTCGGCAGGCCGTACTTGCCGACGAAGACGCCGCCCTGCGGCTTGAACTCGTTCATCACCTTGAACAGCGCGAAGAAGATCGGCAGCTGCATGATCAGCGGCAGGCAGCCCGAGATCGGGTTGGTGCCGTGGTCCTTGTAGAGCTTCATCAGCTCGGTGTTGAGGGTCTCGCGGTCCCCCTTGTGCTTGCCCTGCAGCTCCTTGATCTTCGGAGCGAGCTCCTGCATCCGGCGCTGGCTCTTGATCTGCTTGACGAACAGCGGGAACAGCAGGATCCGGACGCTGATCGTGAGCAGGATGATCGAGAGCGCCCACGCCGGGCCGCTGCTCGGCGCGAGGAAGGTCGACAACCCCGAGTGGAGGGTCTTCAGCCAGAAGGCCACGGCCTCCACGAGAAGGGTGAACGGGTTCACGAGGTCGCTCCTGCGCGGCTGCGCGGTCGGGTGCTGCGGGTCAGGTCAGAGATGGGGGCCGGGCCGGTGGTCTCCACGGGGGACGGCCCGGGGGACGCCACGGCAGACGACGCCACCGCAGACATGGTGTCCGACGGAGAACGTCCGGGGGGCACCGGGTCGTGCCCGCCAGGGTTCCAGGGATGGCAGCGCAGCAGCCGACGGCCGGTGAGCCAGCTGCCGCGGAGGGCACCGTGCGTCTGGAGGGCTCCGACCGCGTAGGTGCTGCAGCTGGGCGCGAACCGGCAGTGCTGGCCGAGTGCCGGGCTGATCCAGCGGCGGTAGCCGCGCAGCAGCAGCAGCAGGATCCGGGCGAGGGGGCTCATCGGCGGACCAGCCGGCTCAGGGCCGCGTCCAGATCGGCACCGAGATCGGCGCTGGTCGCGGTCGCGGCGCCGGGAGCGGCGCGAACGACGAGACGGGTGCCCAGGGGCAGCACCGCGATGCGGTCGCGCAGCAGGTGCCGAAGCCGACGCGACACCTGGTGCCGGACCACCGAGCCGCCGACGGCCTTGCTCACGACCAGCCCGGCCCGGGCAGCCCCGGTCGGCTCAGTCGCGGCAGACGTGGCGGGGCCGCCGGGCAGCAGGTGCACGGTGAGAGTGGGCCGCCCGGCCCGTCGTCCACGGCGCACCACCTCGGTGAACTCGCGTGAGGACCGCAGGCGGTGGGCGGCGGGTAGCACCGGCGCCTCCGGGAGAGATGTGCTGACGGCGGGCCGGTCAGGTTGGACGAGCAGACCGTCGAGCGGGACGGTCAGGCCGACAGCTCGGAGCGGCCCTTGCCGCGCCGCGCCGACAGGATCGCCCGGCCCGCGCGGGTCCGCATACGCAGCCGGAAGCCATGCGTCTTGGCACGACGGCGGTTGTTCGGCTGGAAGGTGCGCTTGCTCACGGCGGGGTGCTCCTGGCGTATCGGGAAGGGTCGTGCGACAGCGGTGCGCGACCAGCTCGTGGCGGACGCAGACCTGTCTACGGTACGGACGGGGCCCACCTCGGTCAAACGGGCCCCACCGCAACGGCCGGACGCTGTCAAGCACCACCGCTGCGACACGCCGCTGGACACTTCTGAGACCTGTGGACAACTCTTGCTCGCCGCTGCCCGGGGCTGTTAGCGTCCTGCCGCCGGTCTTCCCCGCCAACGCGCCCCCTGGTCACCTGGGCGGTTCCCACGTTGGTGCCGCTCCGGCTCGACCCGGCCCCCGGATCGTCACGTGCCTCTGCGGGTGTCAGCGCGCGGAGCGTGCGCTGACGTCCGAGGGCGGGTGTTCGGTGCACCTGCCTCCACAGCCTGTGGACAACGGTGTGGACACCCGACGTGTGAACCAGCACAAACCGGGATGATCCGCCCTCGGCGGCCGAGCTCAGGCCGGTCGGGAAGCCCCCGGCACGTTCCGCCAGACCGCCCCCGAAGATCCGAGGACTGCGTGACCGACTTCCACCCGACTGTGCTTCAGGAGCCCTCGGACGAGGCGGGAGGCGGCACCGACCACGTCCCGGCCGCCGTTCCGGCGCTCGAGCTCGACGCCGTGTGGGGCCGCGTCATCGCGGGGCTGTCGGAGGGCGCGTTGTCGCCGCAGCACCGGGCCTGGGTCAACCTCACCCGGCCGCTGGGCCTGGTGGAGGACACCGCGCTGCTCGCCGCCCCCAACGACCTCGTCAAGGAGGTCCTCGAGAGCCGGCTGCGGCCGGTGGTGGCCGGCGCCCTCTCAGCCGCGTACGGCCGCGAGATCCGGGTCGCCGTCACCGTCCAGCCGCAGGAGCCCACGACCTCCTCGTACGACGACGAGCCGGAGCGGCACGAGCCGGACCCGAACCGGGCCCTGCCGGGCACCGGCCGGGACCGCTCGGCGCCCTCGGAGCGCGAGCCCGACAACATCATCGACTTCGGCCGGTCGACCCGCGGCCGGGAGGCCGAGCCCGCCCGGCTGAACCCGAAGTACACCTTCGAGACGTTCGTCATCGGGTCCTCGAACCGGTTCGCGCACGCCGCCGCGGTCGCGGTGGCGGAGGCGCCCGCGAAGGCCTACAACCCGCTGTTCGTCTACGGCGAGTCCGGGCTGGGCAAGACCCACCTGCTGCACGCGATCGGGCACTACGCCCAGCACCTGTTCACCGGGGCGCGGGTCCGGTACGTGAGCTCGGAGGAGTTCACCAACGACTTCATCAACAGCCTGCGGGACGACAAGCAGCATGCCTTCCAGCGGCGCTACCGCGACGTGGACGTGCTGCTCGTCGACGACATCCAGTTCCTGGAGAACAAGGAGCGGACGCAGGAGGAGTTCTTCCACACCTTCAACACACTCCACAACGCCAACAAGCAGATCGTCATCACCTCCGATCGGCCGCCGCAGCAGCTGTCCACCCTGGAGGACCGGCTGCGCACCCGCTTCCAGTGGGGCCTGATCACCGACGTCCAGCCGCCCGACATCGAGACCCGCATTGCCATCTTGCGCAAGAAGGCGGCGCAGGACCGGCTGGCGGCGCCACCGGACGTGCTCGAATTCATCGCCAGCAAGATCGCGACGAACATCCGGGAGCTCGAGGGCGCGCTGATCCGGGTGACCGCCTTCGCGAGCCTCAACCGGCAGCCCGTCGACCTGTCGCTGGCCGAGATCGTCCTCAAGGACCTCATCCCCGCCGACGGCGGCCCGGAGATCACCGGCGCCACCATCATGGCCGCCACCGCGGAGTACTTCGGCCTGACCATGGAGGACCTGTGCGGCTCCTCCCGGTCGCGGGTGCTCGTCACCGCCCGGCAGATCGCGATGTACCTGTGCCGCGAGCTCACCGAGCTGTCGTTGCCCAAGATCGGGCAGATGTTCGGGGGCCGCGACCACACCACGGTGATCCACGCCGACCGCAAGATCCGCGGCCAGATGGCCGAGCGCCGGGCCACCTACAACCAGGTCGCCGAGCTCACCAACCGCATCAAGACGCGTTCCCGGCAGTGAGCCGACCCGTCCGCCTCACCCCCGCCCGACGCCGGTTCTGCGGTCTCGGGCCGGTGTCGCGCGCGTGTTTCCCGCACGTGACGGCCGTCACAGGGTCTCTGCACAGTCTGGGGACAACTGTGTGGACGAGCGGGGCGGGACGTGGACGCCGGTTGAACGCCGCTCGGCTGTCCACCGGCGTCCACCGGACCTCGGGGTGGACGTCCACAGTGTCCTCACACCCCGGCACGCCGTCTGACCTGCGACGACGCCGGGAATCCACAGCCCTGCACACCCCTACGACTCCGACGGGTCTTCTCTCTCTAAGAAATCCTCTTGGGGTTCTGGGAGCTGCCGACCTGTGGACCCCGCTCGATAAATCACAACGCCACGACGGCATACGGCACACTTCCCGTCCCGGAACGCTGGACGGACTTCAGGAAAGGCACATGACATGGAGCTGAGGGTCGAGCGCGACGCCCTCGCGGACGCGGTCGTTTGGACCGCCCGTTCGCTGCCCGCCCGGCCGCCGATGCAGGTGCTGCTCGGGCTGCTGCTCGAGACCACCGAGTCCGGCCTGTCGGTGAGCGGCTTCGACTACGAGGTGTCCTCGCAGATCAGCGTCGACGTCACGACGGCCGAGCCGGGTCGGGTGCTGGTGCCCGGTCGGCTGCTCGCCGACATCGTCCGCGCGCTGCCGGCCCAGCCGGTCGAGCTGCGCCTGGAGGGGACCCGGGTCGTCCTGACCTGCGGCGCCGCCCGGTTCACGCTCCCGACGCTGCCGGTGGAGGACTACCCGGCGCTGCCGGCGATGCCGACCACCGCCGGCTCGCTGGAGAGCGACGTCTTCGGGGCGGCCGTCGCACAGGTGGCCCTCGCGGCCGGCCGCGACGACACGCTGCCGGTGCTCACCGGCGTCCGCCTGGAGATCGAGGGCGACCAGCTCACGTTGGCCGCGACCGACCGCTACCGGCTCGCCGTGCGCACCCTGACCTGGAAGCCCGAGCAGCTCGACCTGTCGGCGACGGCACTGGTGCCCGCGCGCACGCTGGCCGACACCGCCAAGGCGCTCACCAGCGGCCCGGAGGTCACGCTCGCACTGGCGACCGGCGGCGCCGGCGAGGGCATGATCGGCTTCGAGGGCGGCGGCCGGCGGACCACGTCGCGGCTGCTGGAGGGTGAGTTCCCGAAGTACCGCTCGCTGCTGCCGAACGAGAGCTCGGCGATTGCCGAGGTGGCGACCGCCCCGCTCGTCGAGGCCGTGAAGCGGGTGGCGCTGGTCGCGGCCCGCAACGCCCCGGTGCGGCTGAGCTTCTCGGCCGACGGTGTGGTCCTCGAGGCCGGCGGCCAGGACGACGCGCAGGCCTCCGAGCGGCTGGAGTGCGGTTGGGAGGGCGAGCCGATGTCGATCGCGTTCAACCCGCAGTACCTGCTCGACGGGCTCGGCGCGGTCGACAGCGACACCACGACGCTGTCGTTCACCGGCCCGACCCGGCCGGCGGTGCTGACCGGCAAGCGGCACGCGCCGGGCGAGGTCGCGGACTACCGCTACCTGCTCATGCCGGTACGGCTGTCGGGCTGAGCGTGCCGGCCCGCGCCGGCCGGGCTGCGCCTGGACGTGCGAGAGTGGCCGGCATGGGTTGGAGCAGGGCCGCGCTCGTCCTGGTGCTGGCGACCGGTTGCTCCGGCGGCGGCGGGGCGCCGGCTCCGCGCAGCACGGCCACCGGGCCGACCCCGTCGGGGAGCGTGACGGCACTGGCCGCCCCGGGCAGCAAGGACTTCGGCTACTTCCCGGCTGTGGTCTCGAGCGGCCCGCCGGTGCGGCTGTCGTTCGACCGGGCGCAGTTCCTCACCGGCGACGCGGCGAACCGGGCGGCAGCCGCCCACGGGGACGAGACACCGGTGCCGAACGACTACTACGTCGTGAACGACAACCGCCGGCTCCGGACGCTGGCCCTGGCCGGTGACGTGCAGGTCATCGGCAGCCAGGCACTCAACGGGTACGCCGGTGACCGTTCCGTGGAAGCGCGGCCGCGCACCGTGCCGCAGCTGCTCGGCTTCGTCGGCACCGCTCAGGGCAAGGAGACCGGGTTCAACCTGGTGTACGGCTCCGGTGGTGTCGTGCTGCGGGTCGAGGAGCAGTACCAGCCATGACCGTGCTGTCGAGCTGAGGGAGGCCACGACGATGGCGACGTTGGGCATGGTGGGGCTGGGCCGCATGGGCGGCAACATGGCGGAACGGCTGCGGCGGGGCGGGCACACCGTCATCGGCTACGACCGGGCGCCCGGCGCCCGACAGGTCGACTCGCTCGAGGAGCTGGTGGCGGCGCTGCCGGCACCGAAGGTGGTCTGGGTGATGGTCCCGGCCGGCGAGCCGACGTACCAGACGATCGACGCGCTGAAGGTGCTGCTCGGCCCCGGGGACGTCGTGGTCGACGGTGGCAACTCGCGCTACACCGACGACCAGCGGCACGCGATCGACCTGGCGGAGAAGGCGATCGGCTTCGTCGACGCCGGGGTGAGCGGCGGCGTGTGGGGCCTCACCGAGGGCTACGCACTGATGGTCGGCGGTGAGACGGACGACGTCGAGAAGGTCCAGCCGTTCTTCGACGTCCTCAAGCCGGCGGGCGACGCCGGGTTCGTGCACGCGGGCAAGGTCGGCGCCGGCCACTTCGCGAAAATGGTCCACAACGGCATCGAGTACGGCCTGATGCAGGCGTACGCCGAGGGCTGGGAGCTGATGATGGCGACCGACCTCATCACCGACGTGCCGGCCGTGGTGAAGAGCTGGCAGCAGGGGACGGTCATCCGGTCCTGGCTGCTCGACCTGATGGTGCGGGCGCTGGATGAGGACAACAACCTGGAGCAGCTGCGGGGCTTCGCGCAGGACTCCGGGGAGGGGCGCTGGACCGTGCAGGCCGCGGTGGACCACGCGGTGCCGCTGCCCGCGATCACCGCGGCGCTGTTCGCACGCTTCAGCAGCCGGCAGGACGACAGCCCGGCGATGAAGGTGGTGGCCGCGCTCCGCAACCAGTTCGGTGGGCACGCCGTGACGGCCGCCGCCGGTTCGGTGGAGAAGGGTGCGGACGCCCCCGGCGCCGACGTGAGCTCGCCCGTCGGTGACGGCCACGACCCGTCCCGTGGTGACGTGCGCGGCGAGCCGGGCACCGCGCCCGGAGAGTCGACGCCGGGCTGACATGCACGTCTCTGCCCTGTCCCTCACCGACTTCCGGTCGTGGCCGCAGCTCGACCTCGAGCTGGCGCCGGGCCCGACCGCGCTCGTCGGCAGCAACGGGCAGGGCAAGACCAACATCGTCGAGGCGCTGCTGTACGTCGCGACGCTGGGCTCCCACCGCGTCAGCGCGGACGCACCCCTGGTGCGGCAGGGTGCGGAGCGCGCGATCGTGCGGGCCCGGGTCGAGCGCGACGAACGGGCGACGCTGGTCGAGCTGGAGCTCAACCCGGGGCGCGCCAACCGGGCGCGCGTCAACCGCGGACCGGTGCCGCGGGCCCGAGAAGTGCTGGGGTTGTTGAGGACTGTGCTGTTCGCGCCGGAGGACTTGGCGCTGGTGCGCGGCGATCCGAGCGAGCGACGCAGGTTCCTCGACGACCTGCTGGTGGCCCGCACCCCGCGGCTCGCCGGGGTCCGGGCCGACTACGACCGGGTGCTCAAGCAGCGCAACGCGCTGCTGAAGACGGCGTTCCTGGCGAAGCGGTCCGGTGGCGGCGACATGCGCACCCTCGACGTGTGGGACACGCACCTCGCGCAGACCGGCTCGGAGCTGCTGGCCGCCCGGCTCGGGCTGGTGGACGACCTGCTGCCGCTCGCCGACGTGGCCTACCGCGAGGTCTCCAAGGGCCAGGGGGACCTGATGCTGGCGTACAAGAGCTCGCTGGGCGAGGGGATGCCCGCGTCCCAGGACCGTGAGGTGCTGGCCGCGGCGCTGCTGTCCGAGCTGGCGCGGGTCCGGCAGAACGAGGTCGACCGCGGGGTGTCGCTGGTCGGCCCGCACCGCGACGAGCTGGTGCTCACCCTCGGTGCACTGCCGGTGAAGGGCTACGCCTCGCACGGCGAGTCCTGGTCGGTGGCGCTGGCGCTGCGGCTCGCGTCGTACGAGCTGCTCAAGAGCGACGGCGGCGAGCCGGTACTGGTGCTGGACGACGTGTTCGCCGAGCTCGACACCGGCCGGCGGGAGCGCCTGGCGGCGCTGGTGCAGGGCGCCGAGCAGGTCCTGGTCACCGCGGCCGTGCCGGACGACGTGCCGGAGCAGCTGGTCGGCGGCCGGTACGACGTGCACGACGGGACGGTCACCCGTGTCCGCTGAGGAACCGCCACCGTCCACACCGGCACTGTCCGGGCCGGACCTGGTCCGCAAGGCGCTGGCGGAGGCGAAGGCGGCGTCGCGGGCGAAGGGCACCGCGCCGCGCAGGACCAGCCGGCGTGGCTCGGCGGCCCGCGCCGCCGGCGACTCGCGGGACCCGGTGCCGTTCGGTGCCGCGATCACGCGCCTGGTCGCCGAACGTGGCTGGCAGGACACCACCACCGCGGCGGGGGTCCTCGCCAACTGGGACCGCGTCGTCGGTCCGGAGATCGCCGACCACTGCCAGCCGGTGTCGCTGCTGGACGGTGAGCTGGTGCTGGTCGCCGAGTCGACGGCGTGGGCGACGCAGCTGCGGCTGCTGACCAAGACGCTGCTCAGCCGGATCCGGGAGCACGCGGGGGAAGGGGTCGCCACCAAGATCGTGGTGCGCGGCCCGGCGCAACCGGACTGGCGCAAGGGGCCGCGGCGGGTGCAGGGCCGCGGACCGCGCGACACCTACGGCTAGCGTCCTGGGAGCCCGAAGGCTGCTGTGCGTGGGGGGACACCGGGTCGGGGTGTCAGCGCGCCACGCGCCCCTACAGGGCCGTTCCTGAGCCAGACCGTCTGCCGGTCCGGCTACACTCGTCTGAGAAGGCCACCGCGGGGCGTTCCCCCGCAGTGACAGCGACCGGCGCTCTTCGCCGGCCGACGGTGCGCCCGCCACCGCGCGGGCAGAGGGAGCCCTGCGCATGGTCGACGAGCCGAACGCCGTGGACGAGGCTGGCCACCCGCAGGCCGGACCGAGCGAGGCGGTGGAGCGCACCGGCGTGCCGGCGCCGACCCAGCCCGACACCTACGGCGCCTCCTCGATCACCGTCCTCGAGGGGCTGGAGGCGGTCCGCAAGCGCCCCGGCATGTACATCGGCTCAACCGGCGAGCGCGGCCTGCACCACCTGGTCTACGAGATCGTCGACAACGCGGTGGACGAGGCGCTGGCCGGCTACTGCGACACGATCGTGGCGACGCTACTGGCTGACGGCGGCGTCCGGGTGCAGGACAACGGCCGCGGCATCCCGGTCGACATCCACCCGAAGGAGGGCGTGCCCGCCGTCCAGGTGGTGCTGTCCACGCTGCACGCCGGCGGCAAGTTCGACTCCCAGAGCTACGCGGTGTCGGGCGGGCTGCACGGCGTCGGCGCGGCTGTGGTCAACGCGCTGTCCACCCGGCTCCTGGTCGAGGTGCAGCGCGACGGCTTCGACTGGCGGCAGGAGTACGCCCGCGCGGTGCCCGGCCCCCTGGTGAAGGGCGAGCCGACCGACCGGACCGGCACCACGGTCACGTTCTGGGCCGACGACGAGATCTTCACCGAGACGACGACCTACACCCGCGAGACGCTGCAGCGCCGCCTGCAGGAGATGGCCTTCCTCAACAAGGGGCTGTCCATCACGCTGCGGGATGAGCGGGTCGAGCTGACCGAGACGCACGAGGTCTTCGAGGTCGTCTTCCACTACCCGGACGGGCTCGCCGACTTCGTGCGGCACCTGGGCGCCACCCGAACACCAGTTCACGCCAACATCATCGCCTTCGAGGACGAGACCGCGCCCGGCGCGGTCGGGCAGAAGATGTCGGTCGAGGTCGCCATGCAGTGGAACGACTCCTACAACGAGTCGGTCTACACCTTCGCCAACACCATCAACACGCACGAGGGCGGCACCCACGAGGAGGGCTTCCGCAGCGCGCTCACCCGCGTCGTCAACGACTGGGCCCGCGCCAAGGGCCACCTGAAGGAGAAGGAGCCCAACCTCGAGGGCTCGGACATCCGCGAGGGCCTCACCGCGATCATCTCGCTGAAGATCAGCGACCCGCAGTTCGAGGGCCAGACCAAGACCAAGCTCGGCAACTCCGAGGCCAAGGGCTTCGTGCAGCGGGTGGTCGGGGAACGGCTGCGGGACTGGCTCGACCAGCACCCGGGCGACGGCAAGGACGTCATCACCAAGGCCGCCCAGGCGGCCCGGGCCCGGATCGCCGCCCGGCAGGCCCGCGACCTGACCCGGCGCAAGGGGCTGCTGGAGTCCAGCTCGCTGCCGGGCAAGCTGGCCGACTGCCAGAGCACCGATCCGCGCGAGTGCGAGATCTACGTCGTGGAGGGCGATTCGGCCGGCGGCTCGGCCAAGGGCGGCCGGGACTCGAAGTTCCAGGCCATCCTGCCGATCCGCGGGAAGATCCTCAACGTCGAGAAGGCCCGCATCGACCGGGTGCTCAAGAACAACGAGGTGCAGGCGATGATCACCGCGCTGGGCACCGGCATCCACGACGAGTTCGACATCGAGAAGCTGCGCTACCACAAAGTGGTGCTCATGGCCGACGCCGACGTCGACGGCCAGCACATCCGGACGCTGCTGCTCACGTTGCTGTTCCGCTTCATGCGCCCGCTCATCGAGGCCGGCCACGTCTACCTCGGCCAGCCGCCGCTGTACAAGATCAAGTGGAACGGCGGCGAGATCCAGTACGCCTACTCCGACCGCGAGCGCGACGGCCTGGTGACGGCGGGTCAGGAGGCCGGCAAGAAGCTGCCGAAGTCCGGTGAGGCCATCCAGCGCTTCAAGGGACTCGGTGAGATGAACGCCGAGGAGCTGTGGTCCACCACCATGGACCCGGCCCAGCGGGTGCTCATGCGGGTCACGCTCGACGACGCCGCGACGGCCGACGAGCTGTTCAGCGTCCTGATGGGGGAGGACGTCGAGTCGCGGCGCTCGTTCATCCAGCGCAACGCCAAGGACGTCCGGTTCCTCGACATCTAGTTCCACGTGGAACCACCCCCGCTGCTGTTCCACGTGGAACGGCGCGACACAGAGAGGCACCGCCTGACATGAGGGACGCAGCGTGACCGAGGTCCTGCCCCCGCCGCCGCCGCAGCACGACCGGGTCGAGCTCGTCGGCATCGAGGTCGAGATGCAGCGGTCGTACCTGGACTACGCGATGTCGGTCATCGTCGGGCGGGCGCTGCCGGAGGTGCGTGACGGCCTGAAGCCGGTGCACCGCCGGGTGCTCTACGCGATGTACGACGGCGGCTACCGCCCCGACCGGGGCTACTTCAAGTGCGCGCGCGTGGTCGGCGACGTGATGGCCAACTACCACCCGCACGGCGACTCGGCGATCTACGACACCCTCGTGCGTCTGGCCCAGCCGTGGTCGTTGCGGTACCCGCTCGTCGACGGCAACGGCAACTTCGGCTCGCCGGGCAACGACCCGGCCGCCGCCATGCGCTACACCGAGTGCCGGATGGCGCCGCTGGCGATGGAGATGCTGCGCGAGATCGACCAGGAGACGGTCGACTTCCGCGCCAACTACGACGGCCGCAGCCAAGAGCCGGACATCCTCCCCAGCCGTATCCCCAACCTGTTGGTGAACGGCTCGTCCGGCATCGCGGTGGGCATGGCCACCAACATCCCGCCGCACAACCTGCGCGAGGTGGCGTCCGGCGTGCTGTGGGCGCTGGAGAACCCCGAGGCCGGCGACGAGGCGCTGCTCGAGGCGCTCCTGGAGCGCGTGCAGGGCCCGGACTTCCCGACCGGCGGCCTGATCGTGGGTCGGCAGGGCATCGAGGAGGCCTACCGGACCGGCCGCGGCTCGATCCGGATGCGGGCGGTCGTCGAGGTCGACGAGGACGCCAAGGGCCGCACCCAGCTGGTCGTCACCGAGCTGCCGTACCAGGTGAACCCCGACAACCTGGCGCTGTCGATCGCCGAGCTCGTCAAGGAAGGCCGGATCGCCGGCATCGCCGACGTCCGCGACGAGGGCTCGCTGCGCACCGGCCAGCGGCTGGTCATCGTGCTCAAGCGCGACGCCGTGGCCAAGGTGGTGCTCAACAACCTCTACAAGCACACCCAGCTGCAGTTCACCTTCGGCGCCAACATGCTGGCGATCGTCGACGGCGTGCCGCGCACCCTGCGCCTGGACGAGTTCGTCAAGCACTACGTCGCCCACCAGGTCGACGTGATCGTCCGGCGCACCCGCTACCAGCTGCGCAAGGCCGAGGAGCGGGCCCACATCCTGCGCGCGCTCGGCAAGGCGCTGGACCAGCTCGACGCCGTCATCGCGCTCATCCGGGCCGCCGACTCGGCCGAGGCGGCCCGCAGCCGGCTGATGGCGCTGCTGGACATCGACGAGCTGCAGGCCGTCGCCATCCTCGACATGCAGCTGCGCCGGCTGGCCGCCCTCGAGCGGCAGCGCATCCTCGACGAGCTGGCCGAGCGGGAGGCCGAGATCGCCGACCTCATCGCGATCCTGGCCGACCCGAGCCGGCAGCGCCGGATCATCGGCGAGGAGCTCCGCGAGATCGTCGAGAAGTACGGCGACGTCCGCCGGACCCGCATCGTCCCCTTCGAGGGGGACATGTCCGCCGAGGACTTCATCCCGCAGGAAGAAGTTGTCGTCACAGTGACGAGAGGCGGCTACGCCAAGCGCACGAAGACCGACCTGTACCGCTCGCAGCGGCGCGGTGGGAAGGGCGTGCGCGGTGCGCAGCTCAAGCAGGACGACGTCGTGGAGCACTTCTTCACCACCAGCACCCACGACTGGCTGCTGTTCTTCACCAACCTCGGGCGGGTCTACCGGGCCAAGGCGCACGAGCTGCCCGAGGCCAACCGGGACGCCCGCGGCCAGCACGTCGCCAACATCCTGGCCTTCCTGCCGGACGAGAAGATCGCCCAGGTCATCGACATCGCCGACTACTCGGTGGCGCCGTACCTGGTGCTGGCGACCCGCAACGGCAAGGTGAAAAAGACCGAGCTGGTCCG
>JAOPVD010000045.1 GCA_025966295.1 Frankiales bacterium
CGCCCCCCGGCGCGCGTCGCGGTACGCACCCGACGGTTCTCCAGCTCGACCCCATGACGGCTGAGTACTGCACCTACGAAGCCTGCGAGGGGCTGCTGGTGCTGGCCCCGGAGCTGAGCGCCGGACGACGAGCGGTGCCGTGGGCCCGGCCGCTGCTGCTCACCGTCGTCCTCGCCTTCCTGGGCGCAGCGGTCGCGTGGCCGCGGCCGGCGCTCGTCACCGGCACGGCCCTGTCGATCTGCATCTACTCCGCCGCCCTCGTCTACCGGTCCTGGCTGTTCACGCACTCCTTCGACGCGGGCAGCGTGGAGTCGATCAGCGACGCGGAGGCGCTGGCCCTGCCGGAGGCCGCGCTTCCGACGTACACGGTCATGGTGCCCGCCTATCGCGAGCCGACCATCATCGCCGAGCTGGTACGCCGGCTCGAGCTGCTGGACTACCCCCACGCCAAGCTCGACGTGCAGCTGCTGCTCGAGGACGACGACCTGCCGACCATCGCCGCCGCGCTCGAGATCGTCACCGAGCTGCCGGTCCAGATCATCCTCGTCCCGGCGTCCATGCCGCGGACCAAGCCGAAGGCCTGCAACTTCGGGCTGCAGCTCGCCCGCGGCGACTACGTCGTCATCTTCGACGCCGAGGACCGACCCGAGCCGCTGCAGCTGCGCCGCGCGGTCGCCGCGTTCAGCCGGCTCGGGCCGGAGGTGGCCTGCCTGCAGGCCCGGCTCGACTACTACAACGGACGGCAGAACATCATCACCCGCTGGTTCGAGGCCGAGTACCTGGTCTGGTTCCGGCACATGCTGCCGGGCGTCGTCGCCACCGGTGGCACCGTGCCGCTGGGCGGGACCTCCAACCACCTGCGCCGGTCGGCGCTGGAGGTCGCCGGCGGGTGGGACGCCCACAACGTGACCGAGGACGCCGACCTCGGGATCCGGCTGGCCCGGCTCGGCTACCGGGTGGGCGTGCTCGACTCGGTGACGGAGGAGGAGGCCAACTCCGACTTCGTGAACTGGGCCAAGCAGCGGTCGCGCTGGTACAAGGGCTACCTGCAAACCGCCCTGGTGCACCTGCGTCACCCGCGCGCCCTGCATCAGCAGCTCGGCACCCGAGGGATGCTCGGCTTCGTCATGCTGGTGGCCGGGACGCCGCTGCTCGCGCTGCTCAACCCGGTGTTCTGGACGCTGTCGCTGCTCTACCTGCTCACCGCCTCCGAGGAGATCGCAGCGCTGTTCCCACCCGCGGTGTACTACGCCGCCCTGCTGTGCTGGCTCCTCGGCAACAGCTCGATCGTGTACGCGAGCCTGCTCACCGCCCGCCTCGCCGACCGGCCGCACCTGGTGCTCGCTGCGCTGCTGTCGCCGCTGTACTGGGTGATGATGAGCGTGGCGGCCGTCAAGGCGGTCGTGCAGCTGGTGCAGGACCCGTCGTACTGGGAGAAGACCACCCACGGGCTGCTCGCCCGGCACGTGCACGTGGAGCAGGACCATGCCGCCGCTTGACACCCTGGTGCGGGCGGCCGCCGACGAGCGACTGACCGCCCTGCCGGCACCCAGACCGGCGTCGGGGCCGACGACCGGCCGGCGGCCTGGCTCCCGCCGGCCGAGCGGGCGCGCGCTGCTCACCCTGCTCGCGTTCGCGGTCTACCTCGGCTGCGGCCTGGTGCTGGTCTACCGCTACGACGTCTACTTCATCGACGAGCAGGCCCGGGTGGCCAACGCCTACTACGTGATGTTCAGCGCCGACCCGCACCTGGCGGCGATCGGCTTCGTGTGGAACCCGCTCGTCTCGCTCTCGCAGCTCCCGTTGCTGGCGCTCTCCCCCCTCTTCCCCGACCTCGCCGCCCGGGGGCTGGCCGCCGTGATCATGGGAGCGCTGTTCATGGCGCTGGCGGTCCGGCAGCTCGACCTGCTGCTCGCCGAGCTGCACCTGTCGCGTCGCGTCCGGCTGGTCAGCGTGCTGCTGCTCGCCGCCAACCCGATGGTGCTGCTGTACGGCGCCAACGGCATGAGTGAGTCCCTGTACCTGCTGTTCCTGCTGATGGCCACCCGTCGGCTGGCGCAGTGGCTCGAGCACGGCCGCACCTCGGCCTTGGCGCTCGCCGGGTTGGCGCTCGCGCTCGGCTACCTCACGAGGAACGAGACCACGATGGCCGCGGTCCTCGCCGCCGGTGTGGTGGTGACCGTCTCGGTGCGCCGTGCCCCCGGGAACCGGAGCCGACGCTGGGCCACCGCCCTCACGGACGCGACCGTCCTGCTGGCACCACCCGCGGCCGCCTTCGTGGCCTGGGCCGGCATCAGCTGGGTCATCGTCGGGCACCCGTTCGCCCAGGTCGCCGGCCAGTACGGCGTCGCGGCCAGCGTCCAGGCCCTGCGGGCCGACGTCACCTTCGCCCAGCGACCGGAGTACGCGCTGCACGAGGTCCTGTGGCTCGCACCCGGGTTGGCGCCCGCCGCGCTGATGGCCATCGCCCTCCTGGTCCGGCGGACACCCGGTTCGGCCCGCGCGCTGGCGGCCGCGGCGGTGCTGGGCGGCCCGCTGGCCTTCTCGATGGTGGCCGCCGTCCAGGGCAAGACCCTGGGGTGGCTGCGGTTCTACATCCTCGCGATCCCGCTGTGCTCCGTGCTCGCCATCGCCACCGCCGCCTCGGTACGGCGACGCGGCCTGCGTACCGGCGCGGTGCTGCTGGCCCTGGCGCTGGCCGCCGTCGGCATCCCCTCGGGCGCCGCCCTCCTGACCGACAAGGTGCACGCGCCTGAGGAGCACCTGCAGCTGGCGGCGCTCTGGACGCGGTACCCCGGGCCCGAGCCGCTCAGGAAGACCTTTGACGTCATGCAGGAGCTCGGCCGGACGGTGGACGGGCTCGGCGGCGTCAAGCGCACCGTCCTCATGGACAACGCGGAGTCGTGCCTGCCGTCGCTCGTCCTGCGGTCACGCCATCCGAAGCAGTTCGTCATCCCCAACGACCGGCGCTTCCAGGCCGTGCTCGCCAACCCGTTCCTGTTCCGCGTGCGGTACATCATCACCGCCCCGACCGGCGGGCTCGGCCGGAACGACGCCGTGAACATCGCCTACCCCACGCTGTACGAGAGCGGCGGGGGCTTCGCCGAGCTGGTCCGCGAGTTCCGCTCCCCGCGGTGCCCGCCCTTCCGCCTGTACCGGGTGCTGCAGGCACCACCCGGGGCCGTCGGATGACCCGACTCAGGATGCCGACGCCGACCCGGCGCCAGCCTGTTCGCGGTCTGCACCCCGCGCGCGTAAACCCCTAGAGCAGCAGCCAGCTCATCAGCCACATCACCGGGTCGTTGAGGGTGATGGTCTCGAACTTGCAGCTGCCGTCGTCGATGGGCATGTAGTTCCACGGCAGGAAACCGGCCGCGCCGGCCGCGAACTGCGCCTCCATCTTGGCGGCCAGGCGGGTCGCCCGGTGGGAGCGCGAGCGGCAGCCGGCGACGCTGTCCGAGGCCGGCACGCCCACCTCGCCGACGATCAGGGGCTTGCCGAGCGCCCCGAGCTGATCGAGCCGCATCTGCAGGCCGTTCCACCGGTCACCCGGTAGCGGGCGCGGGTCCACGTAGTCGTGGTAGCTGCCGACGTCGAGCCCGGCGCTGCGGTGCACGAGCTGGTAGTCGGGACCGGAGGCGCCGCACTGCCCGCTGCCGATCATGCCCGATCCGACCAGGTGCGTGGGGTCGAGCCTCTTGAGCCGGACCCCGACGACGTCGTAGAAGCCGCGGAGGGCGTGCGCAGCCGCGCTCTGGTCCGGGCACCCGGCGTCAGGCGAGTCGGAGGCCTCCGGCTCGTTGACCGGCTCCCAGAGGCCGATGGTCGGGTTGCCCTTGTAGCGGGCGGCGACCTCGGCGACGTAGTCCCAGTACGACGCGGTCAGCGGGACATGCGGGTCCTCGCGGTAGAAGGTGCGGAAGCCGCCGCTGTACCAGGCGCGGCTCTTCCAGTGGCCGTCGTCGCAGTCGCCGCTCTGGCCGGAGAGCGCCACGACCAGGCGCTGCCCGTGCCGGGCGGCGGCGCTGATGACGCGGTCCAGTGGCCGCCAGTCGCGGGCGTGGGTCTTGACGTTGGTGACCAACCCCTGGAAGCCCCAGACCCGGACCATGCTGTCCGGGCGCAGCGACGTGAACAGGGCGTCCATCTCGGCGTCGGACACCATCGGCCCACAGCCCGCGTTGATGCCGCGGTACGTCGTGAGCTCGTAGGCGTTGACGCCGGTGAAGCGGTAGGCGTGGCCGTCGAGCACCAGCCGGCCGTCCGCGGAGCTCACCAAGCCCATCGCCCGCGCCGGGGCCGGCGTGACCGCCGCGGCGGGCACGGGGGCGGGCGGTTCACCGAACGAGGCCGTGCTCAGCGCCAGCAGCGCCAGGGCCAGGATCCGGGTCCGGGCGGCGGTGCGCACCGGCCTGCGCCGGGCAGCGCCGGCCAACGACCTGGGCGCGAGGCCGGCAGCGGTGGTACCCGACTCAGGCAGGACGGGTCGTCCGCTCCATCTCCCAGCAGCACAGCTCCGCCCGGGAGCTGAGCCCGAGCTTGCCCATCACGTGGTGCAGGTGGTTCTTCACCGTCTGCTCGGCGATGCCGAGGGAGCGCGCGACGTGCCGGTTGGACAGGCCCCGCGCCACTGCCCTGACGACGTCCAGCTCACGCGAGGTCAGCTGCTCGCCGTCCCGGCGGGCCCGTTCGGCGGCCCCCGCGACGCCGTGCAGCACGTCAGCCAGCTGTCCCGGCGAGATGTCCCTGCGGATCAGGCCGGCCACGCCGGCCCGGACCGCCGCCACGACGGTGTCGTCGCGGAGCTCGTCCACGATCATGACGACTGACAGGCTGCGCAGCTCCGCCGCCAGGGCGGCCGCGCGGTCCAGCGACGGCAGGCCGGTCAGCACCACGTGTGCGTCGGTGCGTGCGGCCAGCACGGGCACGGCCACGTCGTCGTCGCAGTCGGCCACCACGGTCGCGCGTCCGGTGTTGCCCATCAGCTGGCGCAAACCGGCGCGGTAGAAGCGATTCTCGTCGGCCACGACGCACCGCACGATCTGTTCGGTCATCCCAGATCGCCCCCCCTCTGGAGCCCTTCGCGGCAACGCTGGCACGGCGGCGTCGGCGCCGATATCACGCAGATGGCGTAGAGCAAGGGTGGTGTCACCGGGCGGCCAGCGGGGCCCCCGCCGACGGCCGAGTTGACCCTGTCGGGGCCGACGTGGTGTGCTCTTCGGGATGTCCCCCACCACCATCATCGCGAGGCGCGTCGTCTGAAAGTCGGACGACGCGCTACCCCTGCTGCCCTCGGGCACAGGGGTTTTTGCTTTCTGGAGCACTCATGAGACACCAGCTCGAGCTCGAGCTCACCGACAGTCCGGCCGCCTTTCCCCGGCTCGTCGCCTGCCTGCACGCGCGCGGCCTCGTCGTGGAACGGGCGCACGTGATCGGCTGCCGCTGTTCGCTGACGGTCAGCGGGACGGCGGCTGCCGAGCGGGTCGTGGCGAGCCTGGGGCGGCTCGTGGACGTGCTGTCGGTCGAGCGCGTCGACAACCCGGCCCGCACCGAGGGCACCCGCTGCGTGGTGACCCGTCAGCCCTCCCGGCGGGCGGCTACGACCCCGCACCCGTGGGCGCGCGGCCGGGTCGGTTCCGGCTAGGCGCCGCGCTCGCGCAGCAGGTCCTGCATCGCCTGCACCTCGGCGGCCTGGCTCTCGGCGATGGCGCCGGCGAGCCGCCGTACCGCGGGGCGGTGGACGCGGGCCACGCCGGCCCGCGCCATGTCCACGCCCGCCTCGTGATGGGTGATCATCAGCCGGAGGAACAGCACCTCGGCCGGTCGGCCGCGCAGGCTCCGCAGCCGGTCGATCTCGGCCTGCGTCGCCATCCCCGGCATGCGCTCACCGGGCTGCAGCCCTGCCGCCTGGCCACCGCCATGACCGGCATGGCCGCCCGGTGCGCTGTGCATCCACGCCATCGGTGGCTGGCTGGAGTCGCGGGCGGGCAACCCCCAGTCGCTCAGCCAGCCCTGCATCATCCCGAGCTGGCCCTGCTGGCTGGTGAGGATGTCGTAGGCCAGGTAGCGGATCTTCGGGTCGGTGCTGGCGTCCCGCACGATGCTGGCCATCAGCACCGCCTGCGCGTGGTGGACCGCCATGTCGCGGGCGAAGCCGGCGTCGGCGCTGTCGGTGGCGGGGGGCTGGTGACGGTGGAGGGCGAGCGCGTACCCCGCGCCGCCCGCACCGACCAGCAGCACGGCGAGCAGCAGGGCGAGCACGAAGCGCGGAGCACCCCGACCGTTGGGCTCTGTCACCGTGACTCCTTAGTTGAGGCTGACGGCGAACGCCAGGCAAGCACCCACCGCCGGCAGGTGGACGAGCGGCGATGGTCGCGAGGCGAGCAGCGCACAGGTGGTGAACTCCCCTGGTGAAAGACAGGCCGGGGGCGGACGGCGTCGCCTGGATCATCATGGCATCGCTGATGTTGCCCAGCGCCAGCGAGGTCTTGCCTGCCGGAAGCTGGCCCCCGCGTCAGGGACCACGGCGACGGCGGACAGCCCCAGGGCCGGCTCGGCCCCGTCCAGCTGGGCCAGGAACAGCTGCGAGGCGAAGATGATGACCAGCGTCACGCGCGTCTGCTCGACGACCGCGAGCGTCGTCGGCACCGGCCGCTTCCGCTGGGACGTCAGCGGCTCCAAGGCCCTCGCAGGCCCTCCGACTTGCCGCGGTAGCCACCCATGTGGAAGACGACTGCCGGGTCGATGCCGATCGCGAGGGCAGTGGCGAACGACCACGGGATGACGGCGGTCTGCATGGCGTTCATGCTCACAGGTCGCCGGGATAGGTCGGTCCCGCGGGGTCGACGAGGAGCCGGCGCTGTGGAGCAAACCGCAGGATGCGGTCCGCGACCGGGTCGTCCAGCATGCGCCGACGGTACGGGTCAGGCCCCGATACCGGCAGCGTGCGCCGCCCGCGCCAGCTCCGCACGGGTCCGCAGTCCCAGCTTCCGCTGGATGCTGGCCCGATGGCCCTCCACCGTGCGAGGCGAGACGAACAGTTCGGTCGCGATCTCCGAGTTGGTCAAACCCAGGGTGAGCAGCTTCAGGACCTCGAGCTCGCGCGCGGACAGCAGGTCGAAAGAGGTAGGGGGCGCCGCGGCAGGCGGCGCGCCGCTCTGCTGAAGGGACACGAAGCTGTCACTCTCCACCACGGCCCGGATGGTTGCGGTGAGTTCCTCGTCGAGGCAGGCCTTGGTGAGGTAGGCGCTCGCCCCCTTCGCCTTGGCCTGCTCCACGTAGGCCCGGGCGCTGTACATGCTGAACATCACCGTCTTCGTGGACGGTGACAGCTCCGCGATGCGTACTGGCAGGTCCAGGCCGCTGCCGTCGGGCAGGTCGATGTCGACGACCGCCACTGACGGCTGCAGCTCCTTGACGGCGATGAGCAGGTCGGCGCCGGTCAACACGGAGGCTTGCAGGACGAGATCGGAGGTGGCCCCCAGGATGCGCCCGATGCCGGCGCACACGATGCCGTGATCATCACAAGTGACAACAGTGATCACGGGCGAAGGGGAACTTCTACGAGGACCGTGGTGCCGCGGCCGCGGTGGGACTCGAGCGTGACCCGGCCGCCAAGCAGCCGTGCC
>JAOPVD010000054.1 GCA_025966295.1 Frankiales bacterium
GCGCCGACCGGGAACACGTCGCAGTGGCCAGCCTCCTGGCCGAGCCGCCAGACCTGCTCGACCACACCGGCGGTGTCGGCGACCGGGTCGGTGTTGGCCATCGCGTGCACGGCCGTGAAGCCGCCCAGGGCCGCGGCGAGGGTGCCGGTGTCGACCGTCTCGGCGTCCTCGCGGCCGGGTTCGCGCAGGTGGGTGTGCAGGTCGACCAGGCCGGGCAGCAGCACACCGCCGGCGCCGTCGACGACCTGCTCGGCGGTCAGGCCGGTGCCGATCTCGGCGATGACCCCGTCCCTCAGGACGACGTCCACCGGGTCGCCCTCGCCGTACAGAAGGACGTTGGTCAGGACCCAGCTGCTCATTCGACGCTCCCGATTGCTGACTCGGACCCGCCGAGCAAGAGGTAGAGGACGGCCATCCGGACGCTGACGCCGTTGGCGACCTGGTCGACGATGGTGGACCGCGGCCCGTCGGCGACCTCGGAGGCGATCTCCATGCCGCGGACCATCGGACCGGGGTGCATGACGATGGTGTGGTCCTGCAGCTGCGCCGCGCGGTCGACGTCCAGCCCGTAGCGGCGGGAGTACTCGCGGACGCTCGGGAAGTAGGCGGCGCCCATCCGCTCGCGCTGCACCCGCAGCATCATCACGACGTCGCTCTTGGGGAGCACCGCGTCCAGGTCGTAGGAGACCTCGGCGGGCCAGGCGTCCACGCCGGTCGGCAGCAGCGTCGGCGGCGCGACGAGGGTGACGTCCGCGCCGAGCGTCTTGAGCAGCAGCACGTTGGAGCGGGCCACCCGGCTGTGCAGGATGTCGCCGACGATGGTGACCTTCAGGCCCTCGATCCGGCCGAGCTTCTGGCGCATCGTGAAGGCGTCGAGCAGCGCCTGCGTGGGGTGCTCGTGGGTCCCGTCGCCGGCGTTGACGACCGAGCCGCGGATGATCCGGGCCAGGTTGACCGGCGCGCCCGACCAGGAGTGCCGGATGACCACCGCGTCGGTGCCCATCGCCTCGAGCGTGAGGGCGGTGTCCTTCAGGGTCTCGCCCTTGCTCACGCTCGAGCCCTTGGCGGCGAAGTTGATGACGTCGGCCGACAGCCGCTTGGCGGCCAGCTCGAAGCTGGTCTTGGTGCGGGTCGAGTCCTCGAAGAACAGGTTGACGACGGTGCGGCCGCGCAGCGTGGGCAGCTTCTTGACGGTCCGCTCCGAGACCTGGGCGAGCTCCTCCGCGGTGTCGAGCACCAGGGTGGCGTCCTCGAGGCTCAGGTCGGCGGCCGAGAGCAGGTGCCGCTTCACGACGCGACCTTCGCCGGGCCGAGCAGCACGGCGTCGCCGCCGTCGTGCTCGGTCAGCTGCACGTGGATCGTCTCCCGGAGCGAGGTGGGGATGTTCTTGCCGACGTAGTCGGCCCGGATCGGCAGCTCGCGATGGCCGCGGTCGACGAGCACCGCCAGCTGCACCGCCCGCGGCCGGCCGAGGTCGGCGAGCGCGTCCAGCGCGGCCCGCACGGTGCGGCCGGAGAACAGCACGTCGTCGACGAGGACCACCAGCTTGCCGTCGACCCCGTCGCCGGGAACGTCGGTCGCCTCGAGGGCGCGGGGGCTCTTGAGCTGCAGGTCGTCGCGGTACAGCGTCACGTCCAGGCTGCCGGTCGGGACCGTCAGGCCCTCGAACGCCGCGATCCGGGCGGCCAGCCGCTGCGCGATGGTGGTGCCGCGGGTCGGGATGCCGAGCAGGACCACGTCGGCGCCGCCGCCGGTCTTCTCGAGCAGCTCGTGCGCCATCCGGTCCACCACGCGGGCGAGGCCGGGTGCGTCGAGCACGGACTTGGCGGCGGAGGGGTCGCCCGACACCGGGCGTGCGCCGTTAGGGACAGCCGTCATCGGCCGGACCTCCTTCCCCGCCTCACGGGACGGGCTCGGTGGAGATGTCGTGCGAACCTACCAGCCAGCGGCCAGCAGGTTCCGCTCAGACCCGCCGGCCAGCATGCTTGACCCCCTCCTCAGCGCGCCCCTATCGTCACTCCCAGTAATCGCACGGCGAGGCGCTGACGCCGGGGGGTGCACGGTCACCCCGCCTCCTCACCCGAGGGGGCGTCCCCCGGCCGAGCCAGTGGTGAGACCGACGCCGCGCACCGGGACGGCACCTGGTGCGGACGACGGGAGGCGCGCAGATGAGCGACTACGCGAAGGCCCTCGGGGCGCGGCTGCGTGCGATCCGCACCCAGCAGGGGCTGTCCCTGCACGGCGTCGAGGACAAGAGCCAGGGCCGCTGGAAGGCCGTCGTGGTGGGCTCCTACGAGCGCGGTGATCGCGCCGTGACCGTGCAGCGGCTGTCCGAGCTCGCCGACTTCTACGGCGTCCCGGTGTCGGAGCTGCTGCCCGAGGGGCACACCATCGCCACCGCCACGGAGCCGACCCCGCGGCTGGTCATCGACCTCGAGCAGCTCTCGACCATCCCGCAGCAGCAGTCCGCGCCGCTCGCGCGCTACGCCGCCACCATCCAGAGCCAGCGCGGCGACTACAACGGCCGGGTGCTGTCCATCCGGCAGGAGGACCTGCGCTCGCTCGCGGTCATCTACGACGCCTCCCCCACCGCGCTCACCGAGCAGCTCATCGGCTGGGGCGTGCTCAACGCCGAGGCCCGGCGGGCCGTCGAGGTCTAGGCCGCGAGCGCCGGCTGAGCGGCGCGGCAGGCCCGCACGACGACGACCACCAGGACGCTGCCGAGCCCGACCGTGAGCGGGATGGACGGCCCGACGAACGGCCAGGCGCAGGCGACCGGTAGCCCGACGATCGTGGCCGCCGCACTGCGCTCGAGGCTCCACGGTGCCGCCCAGACGAGAACGAGGGCCATCACGATGAGCGGCGTCCAGTAGTAGGAGAACGGGAGCGGGTCGGTCGCGAGGCGGACCAGCATGAGCACCGCCACCATCAGCACCCCGGGGTGCGGCCGCCAGCGCGCGCAGAGCAGGGCGCAGGCCATGACCAGGGCGCCTTGGGAGAGCCGGTCCGTCCACGTGAAGGCCGCGCCGGCCTCCAGCAGGAGCGAGGCGGGCGCCTTGGGGTTCACCGTCCAGACGTACGAGCCGGTCTGCATCCCCCCGACGAGCGCGAACGGCAGGTACGCCGCAGCCACGGCCGCGCACGTCAGGAGGCCGCTGGCGACGCGCTGCCTCCAGGTCGGCGCGAGGATGAGCAGCACGCCGCCCAGGGCGCCCCACAGCTTCACGTCCGCGGCGGCGGCGACCAGGAGCGGCGCCACCCACCACGGCGCCGTGCCGCGGTCCAGCACCAGACCGGCGGCCAGCAGGCAGAGGCCGACCAGGACCTCCTCGGAGTGTCCGAACCCCACGGAGGCCGCCACCGGGCCGAGCACCACCATCGACCCGACGAGGCAGGCCCTCCGGAAGCCGTCGGCGCCGAGCAACCCGGCGAGCCGGACGGCTCCGAGGACGAGCACCACAGCGCTGCCCGCACCAGCGCTCGCCACCGGCGAGACGCCCAGCAGGTCGCCGAGCAGCACCATCGGCGCCAGCAGCAGAAGGTAGAGCGGGCCGACCTGCAGCGCCGGGTCCTGGAAGACCTCGAGGCCCTGGCCGGTGAGCAGCCGCCCGGCGGCGGCGGCGAACAGGCTCGCATCCGTGCGGTCCATGAGCGCTGCCGTCCAGGCCCCCTGGGCGGCGGCCAGCAGCACCACGAGCCACCAGCGGTGCCGCACGAGAGCTGCCGTCGCACCCGGCCGGCGTTCGGTCAGCTGCGCCCACTCGCGCTCCGCCCAGGGCCGCAGCCCTGCGCGCGACGGCACGGCGGGAGCGGAGAGAGCCACCCTCGAGCCTTCGACAGGCCCGGCTCAGACTTGAGCGGGGCTCAGACGCCGAGAGCGGGCTTGAGCTGCAGCAGCCGGCCGAGCAGCCCGTTCACGAACGCCGGGCTCTCGTCGGTGGACAGGCTCGCGGCCAGCTCGACCGCTTCGCTCACCGCGACGGCGTCCGGCACGTCGGGGCACCACAGCAGCTCGAAGGCCCCGATCCGCAGGACCGCCAGGTCGACCGCCGGGAAGCGCTCGAGCGTCCACTCCTGGGCGTAGGTCTCGAGCAGCTCGTCGATGCGGGTCCGGTTGGCGACGACGCCCTCGACCAGGGTGACGGCGTACTCCGGGACCGGCGGGTCGGACTGGGCCAGCCGCTCCTTGAGGGTCTCCATGGGGTCATTGCCGCGCTGGTCGGCCTCATAGAGCACGTCCAGCGCCCGCTTGCGGGCCTTGCTGCGGGCTCCCACTAGTTCTTCTCGTTGATCCGACCCAGGTAGCGCCCGTCGCGGGTGTCCACCTTGATCTTCTCGCCGGTGGTGAGGAACAGCGGGACCTGGATCTCGGCGCCGGTCTCGAGCCGCGCCGGCTTGGTGCCGCCTGTGGAGCGGTCACCCTGCAGGCCCGGGTCGGTGTGCTCGACGACGAGCTCGACCGAGGCCGGGAGCTCGACGTAGAGCGCGGAGCCCTCGTGGATCGCCACCATCGCGTCGGTGTTCTCCAGCATGTAGTCGGCGTTGCCGCTGACGGTCTCCGCCGGCACGTACAGCTGGTCGAAGGTGTCCTTGTCCATGAAGACGAAGTCGGTGCCCTCCTTGTACAGGAAGGTCATGTCCCGCTTGTCGACCTGCGCCACGTCGACCTTGGTGCCGGCGTTGAAGGTCTTGTCGACCACCTTGCCGGTGACGACGTTCTTCAGGGTGGTGCGGACGAAGGCGCCGCCCTTGCCGGGCTTGACATGCTGGAACTCGACGACGCCCCACAGGCCGTTGTCGAGGCTGAGCACCATGCCGTTCTTCAGGTCGTTCGTGGATGCCATGGCGCAAGCCTAGTGGCTCTGCAACGCGCGGATCGCGGCGCGATAGCCCTCGACCCCCAGCCCCGTGATGGTGCCGCGGGCGATCGCGCTGATGACGCTGTGGTGCCGGAACTCCTCGCGGGCCGCCGTCTGCGACAGGTGCACTTCGATGACCACCGGCGCGAGTGCGGCCGCGTCACGCAGCGCGTAGGAGTAGTGGCTCCACGCGCCCGGGTTCAGCACCACCGGCGTGCCGCTGTCGGCGGCCTCGTGCAGCCACCCGATCATCTGCGCCTCGTCGTCGGTCTGCCGGACATCGGCCTCCGGCTCGACCTGCTGGCAGAGCGCCACCAGCTCGGCGTACGTGGTGGTCCCGTAGATGTCGGTCTGCCGGGTCCCGAGCCGGCCCAGGTTGGGGCCGTTGAGCACGAAGATCTTCACAGGTCGATGGTCCCAGACTTCGGGCGGCGCACCTCTTCCCACGCCGCGACCAGGTGAGTGGGGTCTGGGTCGTCCAGGATCCGCGGCTTGGCCAGCGCGTCCAGGACGACGAAGCGCAGCCGGTCGGCGCGGGCCTTCTTGTCGATGCGCATCGCCGCGAGCAGCCGGGTCCAGTCGCCGTCGTAGGACGTCGGCAGGCCGACGCTGTCGAGCACGGTGCGGTGCCGGGCCACCGTCGCGTCGTCCAGCCGGCCGGCCAGCCGCGCCAGCTCGGCCACGAACACGAGCCCGACGCTGACCGCCGCGCCGTGCCGCCAGCGGTAGTCCTCGACCTTCTCGATGGCGTGCCCGAGGGTGTGCCCGTAGTTCAGCATCTCCCGGCCGCCCTGCTCGGTGAGGTCCCCGGCGACGACGCCGGCCTTGACGGCGACGGCGCGCTCGATCAGCTCCCGGGTGTGCGGCCCCTGCGGCGTGGTGGCCGCGGTCGGGTCCTGCTCCACCAGCTCCAGGATCCGCGGGTCGTGCGTAAAGCCCACCTTGATGATTTCGGCCAGGCCGCTGACGTAGTCGTGGCGCGGCATCGTCTCGAGGGCGGTGAGGTCGCACAGCACGCCCGCCGGCTCGTGGAAGGCACCCACGAGGTTCTTCCCGGCGCTGGTGTTGATGGCGGTCTTGCCCCCCACCGCCGCGTCGACCATGCCGAGCAGCGTGGTCGGGACGTGCACCACGTCGACCCCGCGCAGCCAGGTGGCGGCCACGAACCCGGCGAGGTCGGTGGTCGCGCCGCCCCCGACGGCGACGACCGCGTCGGTGCGGGTGAAGCCGGCCTGGCCGAGGACGTCCCAGAGGTAGGACGCGACCTTCAGGTCCTTGCTCTGCTCGCCGTCCGGGACCTCGACGCTGTGGGCCTCGAAGCCCTGCGCCCGCAGGTCCTCGGCGATCGTCTCGCCCGTGGTGCGCAGCGCCGTCGGATGGATGACCGCGACGCGCTGGGCCTTCTGGACCAGCTCCGGCAGCTCGCCGAGCAGCCCCTCACCCACGACGACGTCGTACGGCGAAGAGCTGGCGACACGGATGCGGGTAGGCACCTGAGCACCCTAACGACCAGGAGCCCGGCCCCTCGTGAGGGCCGGGCTCCTGGAAGGCGCGTACTACTTGCCGACCGTCACGCCGTCGAACCCGACGAGGACGCCCTTGGAGGCCGCGACCCGCTTACCGGTGGCGGTGAGCTTGAGCGTCTTCGTGGCCGTGCCGAGCCCGCTCAGCGTCACGAGCTTGACACCGCAGCCGCTGTAGGAGCGGTAGGTGCTGACGCGCTTGGTCACCTTGCCCACCGCGACGTCCAGCTGACCGCCCTTGGGTGACAGGCAGCCCAGCACCGTCACCGAGCTGCCGGTGAACGTCATCGTGACCGTGCGGCCGGCGGTGCCCGCCTGGCGGAAGGTGCCACCCACGGCATTGCTGGCCGACAGCTTCGTCCAGCCGGCGCTGTAGGTGAGGGCGGCGCTCCCGTCGTCCACCACCGAGGACACCGCGAAGGTCGGGCCAGTCGGCTGCGCGGTGTTGCCGGCAGCGTCCTTGACCGCCGCGCCGACGACCACCGCGTAGGTGGCGCCGGGCGTCCAGGTCCTCGTCGGCGTGAGAACCGCCGTCTTGGTGCCCGTGACCTTGACCGTCGCGGCCGTGGCCGGCGACACCCTCAGCGAGCTCGTGCTGATCCCGGTGACGTCCTCGTCGAAGGTCACCGTGACCGGCTGCGTGGCACTGATGGACTTGGGCGCGACCGCCACCGCCTTGGGGCCGACGCTGTCACGGGCGAACGTCCCCGAGTACGACCACGGCAGCCGGTGCGCCGAGCTGTTGAGGGCCTGGACGCGCCAGATGAAGCTGCCCTGACCGAGCTCGCTGCTGGGGTAGAACGTGGTGCCGTCGACGACCTGGTCCTCGACGACCACGTCGTACGTCGGGTGCGCGGACGAGGCGATCTGCACGCGGTAGGCGTAGGCGTCGCTGGTGGCGGACAGGCCGCTCGCGGTCGCGAGCCGGCTGGCGTAGCTGGACCAGGTGAAGGACGTTCGTCCGGTGACGCTCGGGCCGGTGCCGACGACCAGGCGCGGGCTGGCCTTGCGGAACGACGGCGGCGTGCTCGTCACCGAGCCGCACTCGTTCGTGTCGCAGGCCTGGACGACGTAGTAGTAGGACTGCGAGGCGCTGCTGTCGCGCCAGGCCTCGGTCGGCGTCCAGGTGGTGCTGTAGAGCTCAGCCATCGCAAGCATGTTGCTCATCTGCTCGTCGGTGCCGAGGTAGACGCGGTACGAGAGCGCACCGGGCACAGGCTGCCAGGACAGCGTCGGGAAGTCGGTGCACTTGGCGTGCTCCGCGGTGCCCGGGCTCGTGTCGAGGGTGCACAGGCCGTCCGGCTCCGCCGCGAGCGAGTTGTACTGCACCAGCGCTGTCGGGTCGTAGGTCCCGGCCTGAGGGGCGAGGTCCTTGGTCGAGAACGACGTGACAGCGCTCCAGCTGCCCAGCTCCACCGGGTGCGTCGGCGTGCAGTTCGTGTCCGGCTGCCCCGGGCAGCCCGACACGATGGCGGTGTCGTCGGGGTTGAAGGACGGCGGCCGCGAGCTCACGCCACCATTCTTGATGGGCGTGGTGGCGACGTCCTGGGCCTCGTCAGCGAAGCGGTCGAGGCCACGGACCCGCCAGTACAGCGGGGTGGCGGAGCCACTGGCCTCAAGGATCCAGTTGCAGGCGCCCGCGTTGTCCTTCTCCGCCGACTCCTGGTTGGTGTACGGCGTGACCCGGGTCCGGGAGGTGAAGCACACGTCGGTGTGGTCACCGGGCGCCTGGGTCTGCGTGGACGGGGCCGGGGCGGTGTCGGGCGCAGCGGTCGCGGCGCTCGGCTCCGGGAAGTACGACTTGTTGCTCACCTGGATCTCATACGACGACGCGCCGGGGATCGGCCCCCAGCTGAACTCCGAATAGGCGTCCACCAGGGCCCCGGACGACGGGGCCACCGGCGTGGGGGCGGCCCGCCAACCACGCGTGAAGGTCGCGTCCGCCTGGGGCAGGCCCTCCTCGGAGCTCCAGTGGCCCGACGTGCTGCCCTTGAGCGCCGCGACCCGCCAGACGTAGGTCGCGTGCGGCAGCCACGTGGGCAGCGCCATCGCCGTGTTCGTGGTGGCGAGCGACAGGACTGGCTCGTCGGACCAGGTGTCGTCCACGCCGACCTCGACCTTGTAGCTGCTGGCGCCGGCGACGGCGTTCCACGACAGCACGGGCTCCTTGCGGGCCGGCTTGGGGAAGCCCTGGTCGTCCGGCGTGAGGTTCGTGGGCGCCGCGAGCGGCGCCGCGACGGGCTCGGTGGCCGCCGACGCGCTGCCGGTACCGGCAGCCGCCACCAGGCCGACCACGAGGGCGAAGGCGGCAGCACCCGCGGTGCAGGTCTGGGCGCGTGAGCGGTTCTTCACGTTGCTCCTAGAGGTCCCCGCGCGAGGGTGCGCGGACTGAGGAGCCGCAGGCGCCGCCCCTCGCTTCCCACCTTGTGTCGGCAGGGAACCCTGGGGTTCTTGAGAAACCCGTCGGAGTCTGTGGCGTCAGGCCACCTCCGCGACCACCTGATCGGGTGACTTTCCGTCGGTGTCGACCTCCACCACGGCCACCTCGCGGTACAGCGGCAGCCGCTCCTCCATGAGCTTGTGCAACGAGGCGCGCGGGTTCAGGGCCAGGACCGGCCGGTCTCGGCTCAGCCCGACCCGCTTGGCGGCGGCGGCGAGGCCGACGTTGAGGAACAGCACGTGCTGGCCTTGGAGCAGCGCGCGCGTCTGGGGCGCCAGGACCGCTCCCCCACCCAGGCTGAGCACGCCGTCGTGCTCGGCCAGGGCCGTCGCCACCGCCTGGCGCTCCAGCGCCCGGAAATGCTCCTCGCCGTCGTCGAAGAAGATCTCCGCGATCGTCTTGCCCTGCGCCGCCTCGATGTCGGCGTCGGTGTCCCGGAACGCGACGCCCAGCCGCTCGGCGAGCAGCCGGCCGACCGTGCTCTTGCCCGCGCCCGGCGGGCCGACGAGCACCACCTTGGGCGCGGTCACCGGATCGTGAGGCTCTTGAGGTAGCTCTCGCAGTTGCGGCGGGTCTCCTCCACGGAGTCGCCGCCGAACTTCTCGAGGCAGGCGTTCGCCAGGACCAGCGCGACCATCGCCTCGGCGACGACACCGGCCGCCGGCACGGCACAGACGTCGCTGCGCTGGTGGTGGGCCACCGTCTGCTCCCCCGTGGCCGTGTCGATCGTCTTGAGGGCTCGCGGGATGGTGCTGATGGGCTTCATGGCGGCGCGCACGCGCAGGACCTCACCACTGGTCATGCCGCCCTCGGTGCCGCCCAGCCGGTTGCTCGTGCGCGTCAGGCCCGCCTCGGTGCGCACGATCTCGTCCATGACCTGGCTCCCGCGCTTGCGCGCGACGTCGAAGCCGTCGCCGACCTCGACGCCCTTGATGGCCTGGATGCCCATCAGGGCGGCGGCGAGCTGTGCGTCGATGCGGCGGTCCCAGTGGACGTGGCTGCCCAGACCCGGAGGCAGGCCGTACACCAGCACCTCCACGACACCGCCGAGGGTGTCGCCCTCCTTGTGGGCGTCGTCGACCTCGGCGATGAGCTTGGCCTCGTCGTCCTTGTTGAACACCCTCACCGGGCTCGCGTCGATCGTCGTGAGGTCCGCGGGAGTGGGCAGGGAGCCCTCCGCCTGGGCCCCGCCGATGCTGACGACATGGCTGAGCACCTCGACGCCGTAGGCCTGCCTGAGGAAGCTGCGGGCCACCGTCCCGAGCGCCACCCGGGCCGCGGTCTCGCGGGCGCTGGCGCGCTCCAGGACCGGGCGGGCGTCGTCGAAGCCGTACTTCTGCATGCCCACCAGGTCGGCGTGGCCGGGCCGCGGCCGGGTGAGCGGGGCGTTGCGGGCGCGTCCCTCGATCAGCTCGGGGTCGACGGGGTCGGGAGCCATCACGGTCTCCCACTTGGGCCACTCGGTGTTGCCGATGGTCAGCGCCACCGGGCCGCCCTGCGTCACGCCGTGCCGGACACCGCCCTGGAAGCTGACCTCGTCCTTCTCGAACGCCATCCGGGCGCCCCGGCCGTAGCCGAGCCTGCGTCGGGCCAGGTCGTTCGCGAGGTCGTCGGAGGTCACGGAAACGCCGGCAGGGAGCCCCTCGAGCACTGCCACAAGGGCAGGGCCGTGGGACTCCCCAGCGGTGAGCCAACGCAGCATGGGATCAGTCTCCCATGCGGCTCCGGCGGACTAGCGGACGTACACGGTCTGACCGGCCGCGGCGTCGAAGGGCTGGCCGTCGCCGACCTGCACGACGGCGGTCCACACGCCCTTGGCGCCCTGCTGCAGCGACAGCAGCTTGAGCTCCTGGGTCTTGCCGAAGACCGCGCCGACGGTGGCCGTCTGCGTCTTGCCGCCCACCGAGAAGACCCCGGTGAGGGTCTTGTCCGAGCCGTACACGCGAGTCAGCTTCAGGGGGTACGTCGCGCTGACCGGCGCGCCCCCCGTGCTCGGCGCCGCGGTCGACCCGGGCGCCGCGGTCGACCCGGGCGCCGGGGTGGTCCCGGTGCCGGTGGTCGCGGCCTGGGCGACGTACAGGGCGATGAAAGGGTCGCGGCCGAGCTGCGCCGTGGACACCGCCGGGATGGTCTTCGCCTTCGCCTTCGCCGGGGCGGGCGTGGCCGTGGTGGCCTTGTTCGCCTTGACCTTGGCGGCGGGGAAGACCACGGCGGTGTCCGCGGACGAGTCGCCGCCGCTCAGCAGGAAGTAGCCGCCGGCGGCCAGCACGGCCGCAGCCGCGGCGCCGCCGACGATGGCGAGCAGCCGGCGGTTGCTGCCGGTCTGCTCCTCGCCCCGGACGTCCTCGGGCGCCTCGAAGAAGGTGTTCTCGCTCATCGTCTCCCCTAGCGGGCCGTCGTCGGGGCCGTGGCGGCCGTGGTGGGGGCGGCGTCCTGCATGAACACCTGACCGCTGATGGTGCCGATCAGGTTCCGGCCCGTTTCGGTGGCACTCGGACCGGTCGCCGTCGCCGCCTTCACCAGGACCGGGTTGTCCCCCGGCTCGAGGCTGAAGCCGGTGACCTTCAGCGCCCGGGTCAGGCTCTCCACCCGGTCGAAGAAGCGCTCCACCTGGAAGTAGCCACCGCTGACGGTGATGGTCAGGTTGATGACCTGCATCGCCGGGACAGCGGCCGCCGCCGCGGCGGCCGCGGCGGCACCGGCGGTGCTGGTGCTGCCGGTGGCGGCCGGGACCGTGGGTGCCTGGGCACCCGAGGCCGTGGCGCCGGTGTAGGCAGCCGGCGCGGCAGGAGCCATCGAGACCAGCTCCACGGAGGCGTCCTTGGCAGCGCCCGACAGCGCCCGGATGAGGGCCGGCAGCGCCGGGTTGTCCGGGATCTTCGCCGCGACGGCGGCGAGCCGGGCCCGCTGACGGGGCTCGTCCTTGGCCAGCGCCTTCAGCATCGCGAGCTGCGTACGGAGCGCGCCGTTGGCGGACTGCTTGGCGACCGTCTCGTCCCGGATCGACGTCGCCTCGGTGCGCTTCGGCGAGATCAACAGGAACCAGCCTGCCGCCATCACGGCGAGCACGCCCACCACGGTCAGTGCGACCCACTGCTTCATCTTGTCCATGGTCAGCCTCCGACCGGCTTGGTGTAACGACCGGAGTGCGCGGCGCTGGTGACCGTTGCGGTCGACGTGAAGGTGACGATCTTCCGCGTCTGCATGAGACCCTCCGCGGCGGAGGAGAAGTACGGGTTGGCGTACGTCTTGAGGCCGGCGAGCGACTCCAGCCAGAGCGCCACGTCGTCGTGGGAGAAGGCGATGGTGGTGGCCGTGACCGTGCCGATCGGCCTCACCGTGCCCGCGGCCGACGTCGCGTTGGCAGCCGCCGCCGAGGTCGGTGCGGCCGCCCCCGTCGCCGCGGTCGCGGCCGGGGGCGTCGTGGTGTACGCGAGGCTCTTGATCCAGACGTTGCTGGGCACGCTGAGGCTCAGGTCGTTGAGGAGCTGCGAGAAGCGCACCTCGTCACTCATCGCCGTCTGCAGCATCATCTGCGCCGCGTTGGCCCGGGCGTAGACCGCCGTCACGTTGCTGTACTTCGCGGTCTGCGCCTGCAGGCTCACGCTCTGCGCGGTCTGGGTGTCCAGCTCGGACTGGGCACTGCTGACGCTGTGCGCCGCCGAGGTGTAGACCAGGCCGACCACGCCGATCGCGGCCAGCACGGCACAGCCGAGGCCCAGCTGCAGCCGGCGGAAGGCGCGCTTCTCCGCGATCTCCGGCGGGAGCAGGTTGACCCGGGGCAGCGTGAGGCTGCCGGACGTCAGCCGGACCTCCGAGGTCACGATGGTCACGAGGACACCCCCATGGCGAGACCCACCGGCACCGTGACCATCGGCTCGACGTACGCGAGCTGGTCAGGCGTCAGGCCGGTCTTGCCGAGCTTGAGCGCGGACATGGGACGAGCCGCCTGCACGGGCAGGCGGGTGGCAGCGGACAACCGCTCGGCGAGACCGCCGAGCCGGGAGCCGCCGCCGGACAGCACGACCCGGCCGATGCGCGGGGCACCGGGCTGGGCCATGAAGTAGTCCAGCGAACCGCGGACCTCCTCCACGAACGCGCTGGCCGTCGCCTCGATGGCGCGACTGGCCGGGTTCGGGTCGGCGGCGCCCACAACGAGCGCCATGCCGCTGTCCTGCTTGACCGACTCGGCCTGGTCGAGCGGCACACCGAGCCGCTCGGCCACCGCTTCGGTGATGTCGGCGCCACCCATCAACAGGATGCGGACGAAGCGCGGCACGCCACCCTGGTGGACCACGATGTTGGTGATGCTCGCGCCGACGTCGACCAGCGCCTCGGCCTGCAGCGAGTCCAGGCCGGTGTGGTCCATCGAGACCAGCGAGCGGAGCACCGCGAACGAGGTCAGGTCGACCACCTCGGGGCTCAGGCCGGCCTTCTCGACCGCCGCGAGCGCGCTGCCGACCATGTCGCGGGCGGCGGCGACGAGCAGCACGCGGATCATCCGGGCGCCGTTCTCGCCGGTGAACTCCTCCAGCGGGTGGAAGTCCAGGATGGCCTGCTCGACCGGCATCGGGATGAAGTCCTGCACCTGGAAGGCGAGGGCCTTCTTCAGCTCGTTGGTCGGCATCCAGGGCAGGTCGACCTGGCGGACGACCACCTTCTGGTTGGCGACACCGACGACGACCTTCTTGGTGCTGAACTTGGCCTGCGCCCAGAGCTGCCGGACGGCCGCGGCGACGACGTCGACGTCGACCACCTCGCCGTCGCGCACGGCCCCTGCCGGCAACGCCACCTGACCGAAGCGCTCGAGCGTCGCAGCACCCTTGCCGAGCGTGAGCTCAGCTGCGCGGACGCCCGATGTCCCGACGTCGAGACCCACGACTCTGCCTGCCACTGCGTCTTCCCCTCCTGCAGCGGCCTTGGGGGCCGCGAGGTCCGGTCGAGTACTCGACTGGTGTCAGGAGAGGCTTCGGACGTTGGACCACCCGGCTTGAGTCATCAGGGTGAGTGGGCTCCGCCAGACGGCGCAGCGACGCTCACCCGACCGTGAGCGCGAGGTACCCGTCGACCAGCTGGTCGCCCGCCAGGATGCCCACCAGGGCACCGGCGAGCAGGAAGGGCCCAAACGGGATGCGGGTCTTGCGCCCGGCCTCCCGGAACAGCACCAGGCCCACGCTGATGACACCGCCCAGCAGGTAGCCCGCGAACAGCCCGGCAGCCAGTGCGCCGTAGGAGATCCAGCCCAGGTAGATGCCCAGCAGCCCGGAGAGCTTCACGTCCCCGAAGCCCATGCCCTTCGGGTAGACGAACCAGACCGTGAAGAAGAAGGCGAAGGCGATGGCTCCGGAGATGAGCGCCCGGACCAGGTCGTCGGCGCTGCCCTCGGCGATCGCGGCCGCCCCGAGCAGCACCAGCGCCACCGGGTACGACGGCAGCGTGAGCGCGTCCGGGAGCCGCTGCACGTCCAGGTCGATGAGCGCCAGGGCCAGCCCGACCGCGGCGAAGTACAGGTAGGCCGGCAGCGCCGCGTCGAGGCCGAACCGCCAGGCCAGCACGGCGAACAGGGCGCCGGTCAGGGCCTCCACGACCGGGTAGCGGGCGCTGATCGGCAGCCCGCAGTCGCGGCACTTGCCGCGCAGCAGCAGCCATCCCAGGACGGGCACGTTGTCCCGCGGCCGGATCTCGTTGCCGCACTGCGGGCACGAGCTCGGCGGCCGGACGACCGACTCCCCCCGTGGCACCCGCCAGACCACGACGTTGAGGAACGAGCCGATCGCCAGGCCGAAGACGGCGCAGAGCAGTGCCAGGGGCAGGTCGGTCACGAGCAGGGACGCTAGCGGTCCGGGGTCACGGAGCGCTGTAGGTGTAAGCGGCGGGTCGCTCGGCGGACGTGTTGACCTGGAAGGCCGACTGCACCGGGTCGATGAAGTGCGGCGGCGACAGGTACTTCAGCCGGGTGTCGTAGGAGTACACCTTGCTGTAGCCGGTGGAGCCGATGAGCCCGACCGGTCCCCGGAAGTTCTGCGAGATCGCGCCGCTGACCGTGAGGTCACCGAGCCTGGCGCCCAGGGTGTAGTTCTGCACGATGAACGAGTGCTGCACCGACAGGACCGCGGCCTGGATGACCGGGTTGGTCCAGTAGGCCGTCGTCGCCGAGCCGTTGTGGAGGTACTTCACGTTGTCGGCAGTGGTGCAGCTGTAGTTCGTGCACTTGATCGGGTGGTAGACCTTCACGTAGTTGTTGGCCACCAGGCCGAGGATGTCGGTGGAGCCGGTGCCCTGGGTGTTGTACTTGATGTCCCAGGTGGCGTAGATGTCGTTCTCCGCGGCGACGGTCAGGGCGCCCTTCATGGTGCCCTCGATGAACACGTCGCCGGCCTGGCACGGGTAGGTCGAGCTGTCGCCGGTCTGCGGGTACCCGATCGGGTTCGCGCCGGCCGCGCAGGTCGGCCGTCCCGCGGCTCCGGCCGCCCAGTAGTTGGCCTCGGCGGGGTTGGTGGGCACGCTCTGCACGTACACGACCCCGTTGGCGGGGATCGCGATGTCGGTGCCGACCTCGCACCCGGACGCGATCACCTTCGTCCAGGGGCTGGTCACCCGCATGGTCCCGTTGGCGTTCAGGATGATCCGGGTCGGGCCCGCGTACAGGCACCCGGGCACCGGGACGTAACGCGCGTCCACCTCCCGGATGATGCTGTCGTTGTTCGGCGGCAGGTCGAGGGTGCCGCTGAAGGACGGGTCCCCGGCCCGGCTGAAGCGCGGGTTGTTGCCGCTGCACGTTGAGTTCTTGCGGTACCGCGGCGCCCTGACGTTCCAGGACGTGGTGGTGGTTCCGTTGAAGGTGGGGGCGCCGCAGACGAGCAGGGAGTCGTTGGTGTGCAGCGGCCCGTTGACCGTGTCACCGCTGGCGAAGTTGATGTCGATGCAGGCGCTAGGCCGGCCCTCGTACTCGTGCAGCGGGCACTGCGCCTGGGCCTGCGCCTTCGTCAGGCTGGAGCTGCCGTTCGGGTATGCGGCCGGGTCGAGGGTCTCGAAGTTGGTGAAGTACAGGTAGTCCAGGAAGCCGCGCCGCCGGATCGTGGTCTCCACCGTCCGGGTCGTCTTGCCCACCCGGCCGGTGGCCCGGACCTTGAGGATGCCCTGCGCCTTGTACACCGCGTTGTTGACCTCGTAACGGAACTGGGAGCGGCCGTTCGCCAGCGGCACCTGCGCCCAGGAGGTGAAGGCGGCGTTCGCCTGCGCGGCCGGGGGCAGCGCGGCCGCCGGGTTGTTCGAGGCGCTGTAGGTGTGAGCCGGGTTGGCGTAAATCCAGTAGTTGCCGTCCGCGTTCAGCCGGCTCAAGTAGTCGTCGATGCCCGCCTGGGCGGCCGCCAGCGAGGCGTTCCAGGTCTGGTCGCGGCGGGCGTGCCGCTGGTTGGACGCGGCGCTCACGATGGCCGTGGAGACGAGCAGCGCCATCACGAAGACGACACCGATCACCATGACCATGACGATGCCCTCGTCGTCCTTGCCACGACGGAACCGAGCGAGCACGGAGGCCTCCTGCTTGGTGGGCCTCATGAGGCCGGCGCCACGACGTTGTACCCGGGCAGCGAGATGCGGGTGACGAGCGTGACCGAGCGCGCCTTGTTGCGGGCGTCGGCCTGGACGGTGATGGTGATGTCGACGGACCGGACCCGCTCGAGCACCGACGCGTCGGTCGACGGCAGCGTCGTGATCTCGGTCTCGGTGTCGTCGTAGTAGCGGAACAGCGCGGGCGCCGACGTCGGGATCTTGCTGCCGATCTCCCGGGCCACTGCTGCGCCCGTGAAGGTGTAGTACGGCGCGGAGGCGCCGTCGGCCTTCGTCGTCAGCTCGCGCAGGGACCGCGCGGAGTTGATGTTGTACTGGATCTGCCGCGGGTTGCCGCTGAGGTTGGTGTAGAAGGTGATGTCGTTCGCGGCGATGGCCTTGAAGGCCGGGATGCGGGGCGTGGTGGCGCTGTTGCGCTCCACCGGGCTGGCCGCGCGCAGTGCCTTCGTCATGTTCTCCATGGCGACGGAGGAGATCCGGAGGCTGTCCTCCCGGAACCGGTTGTTCACCAGCGTCTGGTTGACCTTGATCATGGTGACCGTCGTGATGCTCATGACGATGCTCAGCAGCACCATCACCGACAGCAGCTCCACCAGGCTGAAGCCGCGGTCGTCCCGACGCGCCTGGGCGGCCCGCCGGCGCAGGAAGCCGGCCATCAGTGCGTCACCGACACCAGCTGCTCGGCGCCGCCCACCATGGCAGGCGTCCAGTTCGCTCCGGCCGACACGCCGCCGTCGCTGAAGCTCAGCTGCCAGGTGCCGACCGGCATGCTGACCAGCAGGTCACCGTCAGCCGGAGTGGTCCCTAGCGTGAGGGTCTCCCCGCCCGGGCAGAGGATGTCCGGCCCCGACGCAGGCTCGACGTGGGTGGCGGTGACCACGACGTTGGCCAGCGCCGCCCCGCCGGCGTTGCGGAGCGCCACCCGCACCGGGACCATCGGGACGGTGACGCTGGTGACGGTGCCAGGGGTCACCGTGACCGCAGCCGGTCGGGCCGCGTCGGGGTAGAGCTGCTCGACGTTGCCGGGCTGCACCTTGCCCTCCGGGTCGGCGTCGTTGCAGCCCCCGGACCAGACGGAGTAGCCGGAGGCGAACGGGAACAGCCCGGCGATGCTGGGGGCGGTGCCGGTGGTCGTGACGCGCTTCACGCCGCTCGGCTGCAGCCGGGTGTTGGCCAGGGTGACCGGCAGGTTGGCCGGCGCCGGGTGGGTGGCGCTGCCGAGGGCCAGCGCGAGCGAGGAGGCGTGGTCGTAGGTGAAGCGGACCGCCGTAGTGGTGCCGGTGGAGACGCTCTGGGTAGCCACCGGCGTCACCACGCCCTGCTCGTCGACGCTGCCGAGGTCGCTGGCCGTGACGGTGTAGGTCCCTGGGACCAGCTGGGCGAAGAAGGCACAGCCGTCGGAGCCCGAGGTCTGCGTCAGGCTCCCCGTCGCGCCCGTGACAGTGATACTGACGTTCGACCGCGGGGCCGCGCTGCGGTCCAGGACTGACACGCCAAGGTTGCCCAGCGTCGGGTCGTAGCTGCCGACGCCGGGGTTGACGATGCTGTCGCTCTGCACCGGCGCCACCTTGCCCATCGCCGCCCAGGTGACCCGCACGTTGATGCGCTTGTAGGCGACGAAGCGGCCGGTGCCGCCGTCGCAGGGGCTGGCGGTCGCGTCCCTGTTGATCCACTCCGCGGTGCGCAGCACGTGGTAGACCTCGCCGGCGACCGTGAAGTCGTAGGCGCTGTTGCCGAGGGTCGCCAGGTCGGAGATGTTGCGGGCGGTGTCCATCTCGCGGGCCGCGACGTTCGCCGCGACGGTGCGCTGCCGGTTCTCCCGGGTGGTCTGCTGCGCCCGCATCAGGCCGTAGAGCACGGACGTCGAGACGATGAGGAAGATGAGGCTCGCCGTCAGCACCTCGACGAGCGTGACGCCCTCGTCGTCCCGGGCGCTCCGGCGCAGCCGGCCAAGCGCGAGTGTCACGCCGTCCCGCCCTTCGTCTGTGGATGCCATGGGTGCCTGTCCTGTGCCAGTTGTCTCGACCCGGCTGCCGCCGGGCTTGAGGGCCGTGCCGTCAGCAGGTCGCGCCGGCGCCCAGGATCTGGATCACGCCGGTGCCGTTGCGGTAGATGAGGGTCTTGCCGGGCAGCTCGTTGTGCCGGCCCTCGATGCAGTAGGCGTTGCCGGTCACCCGCACGATGAGGTGACTCCACTGGGAGGTCCGCATGCCCTCGGCCTGCAGCAGCGACGAGTTCTCGGTCTCCCCGTCCAGGCCGGTGTAGGCACCGTCCTGGCTGGCGGCGTAGGTCTCGACCGAGCTCGCCGCCCCCCGCATGTCGGTGACGGCCGTCGTCCGGTAGGCGGACTGGCGCTGGTTCAGGAAGATGGGCACGGCGATGGCCGCGAGGATGCCGATGACGATCATGACGACCAGCAGCTCGATCAGCGTGAAGCCGGCGTCCTGTGCGCGGTTTGTGGTCACGACTCTCCCTTCGACACCCGGCCAGGGCGCCTGGATGGGCTGTTCCGGTGACGGACGCCGAAGGGGCGGCCCGGCCGAAGCCGGACCGCCCCTTCGGTTGCGGGTCTATCAGGTGCAGGCGGTCTTGCTGGGCGAACCACCCAGGGACTTCTTGAGGTACCAGGTCTCACTGGTCAGCGAGGTGTGGGTCGCGCTAAGGCAGTAGTCCGTGGCGGTGACGGACACGATGGACGTCGTGACGTTGCCGCTGCCGTTGAACTCGACCGCGCCGGAAGGCAGGGCGCCAGTCGTGGTGGCGACACCAGCGGCGCCGAGCTTGGTGTAGTCGCCGTCGACGTCGGCGGCGGCCGACTCGATGCCCAGCGAGGCGTTCTTCAGGTCGCTCTTGACGGCGGAGCGGTAGCCGTTCTTGCGCTGGTTGAGGAACACCGGGATGGCGATGGCGGCGAGGATGCCAATGATGATCATGACGACGAGGAGCTCGATGAGGGTGAAGCCCTCGGTCTCCTTGGCCTTGCGGATGCGAGCCAGCATTGCGATGTCCTCCAGGACGGGATAAGGGTGAGCCGCGCAGAAATGCGATGTTGTGTTTTCCCCCACGCGGCCCCTCCAGGAGGTGCCGGCCGAGGCAGCTGGGCCGACCTGGTTGCCCGGGTCCCCTGGCTTTGCGGCCCCGCCTTGCGGCGGGTGTGCCTTTGTTCTTGGCCTTGCGGCTCGATGACAACAACTGCTTCGGCGTTGCCTTGACCGGGCTTGAGGACTAGATGACCTTTATTTCTCGGGACCCCCGGATACGACCCGAAGGGCCCACCGGACGGCGACCGGTGGGCCCTTCTGGCGTGCTCCGTTCGGGCTACTTGATGAGGTCGAAGATCTTGAAGATCGGCATGTAGAGCGCCACGATCATCGATCCGATGACCGCACCCATGAAGGCGATCATGAGCGGCTCGATGAGCGCCGTCAGCGACTCGGTCGTGGCCTCGACCTCCTGGTCGTAGAACTCGGCGATCTTGTGCAGCATCGAGTCCAGGGCACCGGTGTCCTCACCCACAGACATCATCTGCACCACCATCGGCGGGAAGACCGGGTGGTTGGCCAGCGGGGCCGCCAGTGCCTCGCCCTGGCGCACGCTGTCCTGGACCTCCCGGACCGCCCGCGCCAGCACGACGTTGCCGGTGGTGTCGGCGACGATGTCGAGCGCCTGCAGGATGGGGACGCCGGAGTGCATCATCGTGCCCAGGTTGCGGCAGAACCGGCTCAGCGCGATCTTCTGGAACAGGTTGCCGAACACCGGCAGCTTGAGCTTGAGCGGGTCCACGAAGTTCACGACCTGCTCGGTGCGCTTCACCTTGCCCCACACCACGGTCCCGCCGATGCCGACGATGATGAACACGTAGAAGTAGCTCTTCAGGAAGTCGCTCAGCACCACCAGGATCTGCGTCGGCAGCGGGAGCTTGCCGCCCAGGCTGGTGAACAGGCCGGCGAAGACCGGGACGATGAACAGCAGCATGCCGATGACGGCCACGATCGCGATGACGAAGACGACGACCGGGTAGGTCATGGCGGACTTGACCTTGCCGCGGAGCTTGACCTCGGCCTCGTAGTTGGCCGCGATCTGGAGCAGCACGCCGTCCAGGAAGCCGCCGACCTCACCGGCCCGGCACATGTTCACCATCAGCGGCGGGAAGCACTCGGGGTGCTTGCCCATCGAGACCGACAGCGAGTTGCCGGTCTCGATGTCGTTGCGGACCTCGGTGATGACCCGGGTCAGCTCCTTGCTCTCGGTCTGCTCCGAGAGGATGTTGAGGGCCCGCAGCAGCGACAGGCCGCTGTTGATCATCGTGGCGAACTGCCGGGAGAAGATCGCCAGGTCCTTGAGCTTGACCTTCTTTTTCCCGAAGCCGGGGATGGTCAGCTCCTTGTTCATCCCGGCGTTGGTCTTGGTGATGGAGATGGGCGCGTAGCCCATGCTCTTGAGTTTCTGGGCGACCTGGCTGGGGCTCTCCGCCTCCAGCGTGCCGCTCTTCATGCTGCCGCTGCGATCGCGGACCTTGTACTCGAAGGTTGCCATGGTTGCCATCTGTCAGCGCCCTCTCACGCCCGGCCGGAAAGCCGCTGGAAGTCCTCGACGTGGTGGCACTTCTCGAGCGCCGCGTCGTACGTGACCTTGCCCTTCTTCACCAGTTCGGCGAGGTGCTGGTCCATCGTGGCCATGCCGAACTTCGCACCGGCCTGCATCGCGGAGTAGATCTGGTGCGTCTTGCCCTCACGGATGAGGTTGCGGATGGCGGGGGTGGCCACCAGGACCTCGGTGGCCACGACCCGGCCCTTGCCGTCGACGGTGCGGACCAGCTGCTGACAGACGACGCCCTGCAGCGCGCCGGCGAGCTGCACGCGGACCTGCTGCTGCTGGTGCGGCGGGAAGACGTCGATGACGCGGTCGATGGTCTGCGCGGCGTCCTGGGTGTGCAGGGTCGCCATGACCAGGTGACCGGTCTCGGCGGCGGTCAGCGCGATCTCGATGGTCTCGAGGTCACGCATCTCACCGACCAGGATGATGTCGGGGTCCTGGCGCAGCACGTGCTTCAGCGCGTTCTTGAAGTTGTGGGTGTCCTCCCCCACCTCGCGCTGGTTCACGAGGCAGCTCTTGTGTTCGTGGAGGAACTCGATCGGGTCCTCGACGGTCATGATGTGGTCGCGCCGCTGGCGGTTGGCCAGGTCGACCACCGCGGCCAGCGTCGTGGACTTGCCCGAGCCGGTGGGACCGGTGACCAGGACGAAGCCACGCGGCAGCATCGCGAAGTTCGCGACCGTCGCCGGTACGCCGAGGTCCTCGAGCGGCTTGATCTCGTACGGGATCAGGCGGAAGGCCGCCCCGACCGAGTCGCGCTGCCGGTACATGTTGACGCGGAAGCGGGCCCGACCCGGGACGCTGTAGGCGAAGTCGAGCTCGAGCGTCTCCTCGAACTTCTCGCGCTGCTTCTGCGACAGGATCGCGTACAGCGTCTTCTGGACCTGCTGGGGCGTGAGCCGGTCGCGGCCCTCCATCGGGGTCAGGTGGCCGTTGTCGCGGACCGTGGGGGGCGCACCGACCGTCAGGTGCAGGTCGGAGCAGCCGCGGTCGAGCACCTCGAGCAGCAGGTCGGTGAGGAAGCCGCTCTCCTCCGACGTGTCCTCGGCACCGACCCGCACCGCCTGGGCCTCCGCGGGCGCGTCGTAGCTGGGCGCCGCAGGTACCTCGGGGGCGATGCCCACGTTCCCCGTCGGCAACGGCGCGTCCTCGGGCTCCGGAGCAGCAGCGACGGGCGCGGGCGGGGCGGCCGGGGCCGGAGGGGTCGGCGCGGGCGGCTCGGCGTACAACGGCTGGACCGGCACCGCCGCCGGAGCGACCGACAGCGCGACAGGGGCCGGGGTAGCGACAGGGGCCGGGGCAGCGACAGGGGTCGGGGCCACAACGGGGGCCGGGGCCGGCGGGGCCGGCGGGGCCGGCTGGAACGCGAGCGCCGGCGGAGCGGGCTCGGCCACCGGCGCGAACGCGAGCGCCGGCTGGGCGACCTCGAGCGCGTCAACAGGCTGCAGTGGGGGCGCCGGGGTCCAGGTCGGGTCCAGCGGTGACACCGACCCGTTTGCCGGGTTCGTCCCCGCGCCGTAGTAGTCGTCCACCTGCGAGTCCTCCTCAAGACCCGGGCGGTCGGGTCACTGCCTGTGTCGACCAGCTGGGGGCCTCGCTTGAGCCGAAAGGCCCAACGGCTCAGGCGACGACGCGGAAGATCTCCTCGAGGGAGGTGACACCGGACATGACCTTGAGCATTCCGTCATGCCGCAAGGTGATCATGCCCTGCTCCACGGCGACCTTGCCGATGGCCATCGAGGAGGCGTGCTCCACGGTCATCCGCTCGATGTCCTCGGACACCGACATGACCTCGTGCAGCGCGAGCCGGCCCTTGTAGCCGGTCTTGGAGCAGGCCGAGCAGCCGATCGGCCGGTAGAGCGTCGGGAGCTCCTGGCCGTCCTGCCACGGGAAGCGGTTCTCGCGCAACGCCTCCGGCGACAGCGTGTAGGCCTCCTTGCACTTCGGGCAGAGCTTGCGGGCGAGGCGCTGGGCCAGCACGCAGTCCAGCGCCGAGCCCACCAGGAACGGCTCGATGCCCATCTCGGTGAGGCGCACGATGGCCGACGGCGCGTCGTTGGTGTGCAGGGTCGAGAGCACCAGGTGGCCGGTGAGCGAGGCCTCGACCGCGATGTGGGCGGTCTCCTGGTCGCGGATCTCACCGAGCAGCACGATGTCGGGGTCCGAGCGCAGGATCGAGCGCAGCGCCGCGGCGAAGGTCAGGCCGGCCTTGACGTTGGTCTGCACCTGGTTGATGCCCGGCAGCCGGTACTCCACCGGGTCCTCGACGGTGATGACGTTGACCTCGGGCTTGCTGACGATGTTCAACGTGGCGTAGAGCGTCGTCGACTTGCCGGATCCGGTCGGCCCCGTCACGAGGATCATGCCGTAGGGCTTCACGAAGCTCTTGGAGTAGATCTCGTAGTTCGGGTCGGAGAAGCCCAGGTCCGACAGCTTCAGCATGGCCGTGGAGTTGTCCAGGACACGCATGACGATCTTCTCGCCCCAGACCGTGGGCAGCGTCGCGACGCGCAGGTCGATCTTCTTGCCGTTGGTGGTGACCGACAGCCGGCCATCCTGCGGGATCCGGCGCTCGGCGATGTTGATGTCCGCCATGATCTTCAGGCGCGAGGTGACGCCCGAGGTGATCGTCTTGGGCGAGCGCATGACCTCGTGGAGCACCCCGTCGATGCGGAACCGGACGCGCAGGTCGCGCTCGGTCGGCTCGATGTGGATGTCGGAGGCGCGGTCCTGGATGGCCTGGGTGATGAGCAGGTTGACGAACTTGACGATCGGCGCGTCCTCGACGATCTCCTTGACCTTGCCGAGGTCGTCCTCCTCCTCCGAGGAGGAGTCCATCGCGACGGTCAGGTCGTCGAGCTCGGCGTCGCCGCGGTGGTAGCGGTTGATGGCCGCGAGGACGTCCGGCTTGGTCGCCACGACCGGCTTGACCTCGAGGCCGGTCATGGAGCGGATGTCGTCGAGGGCGAAGACGTTGGCCGGGTCGGCCATCGCGACGAGCAGCTTGCCGTCCTCGTAGCCGATCGGCAGTGCGGTGTGGCGGCGGCAGACCGCGTCCGAGACCTTCGCGACCGCGGAGCCGTCGACCGGGAAATCCGTCAGGTCGACGAACTTCATGCCGATCTGGGTGGCGAGCGCCGCGACCAGCTGGGCCTCCGTGAGGACGCCGAGGTCGACCAGCACCCGTCCCAGGCTGCGGCCGAGCTTGCGCTGCTCCTCGACGGCACCGGTCAGCTGCTCAGGCGTGACGAGCCCGCCCTCGAGCAGGATGTCACCGAGCTGCTTCACGCGTGCACTCCCCAGGTCAGGCCGATGCTGTTGCTTCGACCGGTCCTGCCGTGTCCTTGACCATGTTTTGCGTCAGTCGCGCTTGGTGAGCGCCGAGGCGAGGTCCGTCAGCGCCTTCGCCTGCGCCGAGCCGGGCGCCAGCGCGGCCGTGGAGCCGTCCCGGAAGCCCAGCTCCACCCGCATCCCGCGGGCCGGGACAGGCTGGTACGGCGCGTCGACACGCGCCGCCGCCACGGGCGCGGGCTCAGGCGCCGGGGCGACGTACGGGACGGCCACCGGCGGCGCCTGCGCCGGCACAACGGGGACCGCGGCACCGAGCTCGTGCTTGCCCGCCTTGCGGCGGAAGAGCCCC
>JAOPVD010000047.1 GCA_025966295.1 Frankiales bacterium
GCCTCGACCAGGGCCTTCGCCCTCGCCTCCGGGTCCGCCGGCAGACCGTCGGGGTCGACCACCGACAGCAGCCGGTCGAACTCGCGCAGGGTGAAGGTGCGCTTGGCGGCCCGCGGCTGCAGCACCACCGCAGCGGCGCGGTGCTCCCGGGTGGCGCCCAGCACCAGGTCGGCGGCCGCGACGTGCTCGGCGACCAGCTCGCGGGCCTGGAAGGCCGAGCCGTCGTGGCCGAGTGCGGCCAGCGTGCTCAGCGCGAACGGCTCCATGGCCGAGCCGGTGTGGCCCCAGGTGCCGGCCGACTCGATGACGAAGGCGTCCGCGCGGTCGCCGAGCCGCTGCCGCAGCCCCTCCCGCATCAGGTGCTCGGCCATCGGCGAGCGGCAGATGTTGCCGGTGCAGACGTGCAGCACCCGGAACGTCACGCCGGGCCCTCGAGGTCCGGCACCACCGCGCGCAGCTGTTCGAGCGACAGCGCCCCCAGCCGCAGCACCCGGGGCCGCTCGCCGGTGAGGTCGACGATCGTCGACGGCACCGGCTCGCCGCTGGGGCCGGCGTCGAGGTAGACCTCCACCGCGGTGCCGAGCTGGCGGGCCGCCTCGGCGGCGTCGGTGGCGGGTGCCAGGCCGCTGCGGTTGGCGCTGGAGACGGCCAGCGGCCCGGTCTGCTCGAGCACCGCCAACGCCACCGGGTCGAGCGGCATCCGGACCGCCACCGTGCCCTTGGTGTCGCCGAGGTCCCAGGCCAGCGTGGCGGCGTGCACGAGCACGAGCGTCAACGCGCCCGGCCAGAACGCCTCGACCAGCTCGCGGGCGGCCGGCGGCACGATGTCGACGAGGCCGTCGAGGGTGCGCTGCGACGGCACCAGTACCGGCGTCGGCATGTCGCGGCCGCGGCCCTTGGCCTCGAGCAGCTTGCCGACCGCCTCCGGCGAGAAGGCGTCCGCGGCCAGGCCGTAGACGGTGTCGGTGGGCAGCACGACGAGCTCGCCGCGCCGGAGCGCGCGCACGGCCGCGTCGACAGCCTCGCTGCTGCCCTCGCGGCAGTCGTAGGTGGTGCTCACCCGGTCCATCTTGCCGTGACGAAGCGGTCGCGGCCCGTCAGGTCCTGGTGGTCCGCGACCGCGGTCCAGCCGCCGGCCGCCGTGAAGACGGCCGGTGCGGATGTCCCCTGCCGGTCGGAGTGCTCCACCACGACCAGCCCGCCGGGCTTGAGGAGTCGGCGGGCGGCCTGCTCCACCAGCCGGACCACGTCCAGGCCGTCGGCGCCGGCGAACAGGGCGAGCTCGGGGTCGTGGTCGATGACCTCCGGGTCGGGCAGGTGCCGCTCGTCCTCGGCGACGTACGGCGGGTTGCTGGCCACCAGGTCGACGCGGCCGTCGAGCGCCGGCAGGCAGCCCTCCACCGAGCCGAGGTGCAGCTGCACCTCGGGATCCCCGGCCTTGACCCGGTTCGCGGCGTTGCGGCGGGTCCACTCCAGCGCCCCGGGGTCGCGCTCGACAGCGTGCACGGTCGCCCCCGGCACCTCGTTGGCGAGCGCGAACGCGATGGTGCCCGAGCCGGTGCACAGGTCGACGAGCAGCGGCGCGTCCAGGCCCCGCACGGCGTCCACGGCCCACTGCACGACCGACTCGGTCTCGGGCCGGGGCACGAACACGCCGGGGCCGACCTCGAGCTCGAGGTAGCGGAACCCGACGGTGCCGGTGAGGTGCTGCAGCGGCACCCGGGCCGCCCGCCGGCCGACGAGGTCGTCGTACGCGGTCTCGTCGATGTCGTCGACGAGCAGCAGGTCGGAGGGCTTGGCCAGGCCGAGCACGTGCACGGCCAGCGCCCGGGCGTCGTGCTCCGGGCTGGCCACCCCGGCCGCGCGCAGGCGCCCGGTGGCGGCGCGGATGGCAGCGTGGAGGTTCAGGGCGTGTCTCCCTTGAGGCGGGCCTCGTTGTCGGCGTCGACCATCGACTGGATCACCGCGTCGAGGTCCCCGTCGAGGACCTGCATGAGGTTGTTCGCCTTGTAGCCGCTGCGGTGGTCGGCGATCCGGTTGTCCGGCCAGTTGTAGGTCCGGATCTTCTCGGAGCGGTCCATGGTGCGGATCTGCGAGCCGCGGACGGCGCTGTCCTTGGCGGCCTGCTCCTCCAGCGCGAGCGCGAGCAGCCGGGCGCGGAGCACCCGCATGCCGGCTTCGCGGTTCTGCAGCTGGCTCTTCTCGTTCTGCATCGACACCGTCACACCGGTCGGGAGGTGCGTGATGCGGACCGCGGAGTCGGTGGTGTTGACGCTCTGGCCGCCCGGGCCGCTGGAGCGGTAGACGTCGATGCGCAGGTCGTTCTGGTTGATCTCGACGTCCACCTCCTCGGCCTCGGGGAGCACCAGCACACCGGCGGCGGAGGTGTGGATCCGGCCCTGCGACTCGGTGACGGGCACCCGCTGCACGCGGTGCACGCCGCCCTCGAACTTCAGCCGGCCGTACACCGGGTTCTCGAGGTCGCGCGACTTCACGGCGATCTGGATGTCCTTGTAGCCGCCCATCTCGCCCTCGGTGGCGGAGACCACCTCGGTCTTCCAGCCCTGCCGCTCGGCGTACCGGGTGTACATCCGGACCAGGTCACCGGCGAACAGCGCGGCCTCGTCGCCGCCCTCGCCGCCCTTGACCTCGAGGATCACGTCCTTGGCGTCGGCCGGGTCCTTCGGGACCATCAGCTGGACGATCCGGGCGTCCAGATCGGCCACCTGCGCCTCGATCTCGCCGATCTCGTCGTCCATCTCGAGCTCGTGCGCGGCCTTGAGGTCCTCGCGGAGGGCGTCGCGCTGATGCGCGGCGATGACCACCGGGCCGATCTCGGCGTAGCGACGGCCGAGCTCGCGGGCCACCGCCTGGTCGGCGTGCACGCTCGGGTCGGCCAGCCGCGCCTCGAGGTCGGCGTGCTCGGCCAGCAGGTCGTCCAGCGGGTCAGCCACGGTGTCCTTCTCGTCCTGTCTGGTCTTCGGTCCGGGAACGGCAGCGGCGCCCGTCCCCCTGTGAGGGACGGGCGCCGCCGGATCGCTACTTGGAGCGCTTGCCGAAGCGCTGCTCGAACCGGGCCACGCGGCCGCCGGTGTCGAGGATCTTCTGCTTGCCCGTGTAGAACGGGTGGCAGGCGGCGCAGACCTCGGCGCGGATCTCGGTGCCGGCGGTGCTGTGGGTGGTGAACTCGTTCCCGCACGTGCACGAGACGCGGGTCTCGATGTAGTTCGGGTGGATGCCCTGCTTCACGGTGGTGCCTCTCGGTCGGTGGCCGCCGGGTCGTCCTCGAGGGACGGGAACCGGTGCCGGAGTCGCTCCAGTGTGCCAGAAAGCGGCACGGTCCTTCCAACGCCGGCCCGGGCCTGCGCCTTCCCACCCGGCCCTAGGTGTCCGAGGGGCGCCAGCCGAGGCGGTGGGCCTCGGCGACGGCGGCCAGCTGGCTGGTGACCCCCAGCTTGGTGAGGACCCCACGGACCTGGGTGCGCACGGTGGCCTCGGAGACCACGAAGATCCCCGCGATCGCCTCGGCCGAGCGGCCGCCCATGAGGTGGCCCAGCACCTCGCGCTCGCGGGCGGTGAGCCGTTCGAAGGGCGCGACGCGGGCCTGTTCCTGACCTCGGCGGCGGCGCATGTCCGCCAGGAGCGCCTGGCGGTCGTGGTCCGGCATCACGCGCTCGCCGGCGGCCGCCTTGAGCACGGCGTCGAGGACGTCCTCGAAGCCACGGGTCTTCGGCAGGACCGCGGCCGCTCCGAGTTCCAGGCAGGTCCCGAGCCGCAGCGGGTCGGAGGCTCCGCTGACGACCACGACGACGGCGCCGAGCGCCACCAGGCCGGGCACGAGCGCCTCGCCGCCTTCGCGGCCGTCACCCAGGTCCAGGTCGAGCAGGACGACGGCGGGCCGGGACGCGGCGGCCTGCTCGAGGAGGTCGGCGCCCCCGGCCAGCTGCGCGACCTCGACGGCGAGTCCCTCCGCCTGCAGCGCCACCCCGAGGCTCTGGGCGAGCAGCTCGTGGTCCTCGATGATCAGCACTGACACGCGCGGCAGCATGTCATCTGTTTGGTGGATGCGCTGAGACCATCGGGCGCTGTTCACTGCCGCCATGAGTGACCAGGTGGTGCTTGCCGTGTCACCGCGACTGCTCAGCGAGGCCGTGCGCCGCACCTTGGACCTCGACGGCATTCACACGCTAGACCTGGATGGCGTCGATGCCGTCGCCGACGGCCCCGTCGACGTGGCCGTCGTGTCCACCGGGCGGGCGGGCGAGGTCCAGGCCCGCACCGTCATCGTGCTGGCTGGGGATGAGCGGACGGTCGAGCCCGCCCAGGACCTGCAGGTCCGCGACCTCGCCGCGCTGCGGGCCGCCCTCGCCCGTGCCCTGCCTCGACAGCCTGGCTGAGCCTGCGGCGAGCGTCAGGACGAACGAGGCGCCGCCGCCGGGACGGGTGTCGACCTGCAGGGTGCCGCCCATCTCCATGGCCAGCCGGCGAGCCGTGTAGAGCCCCAGACCGCTGCCGGCCACCGTGGCTCCCGCCCGCTCCCCCCGCTCGAACACGGCCTGCCGCTTGTCCAGCGGAACACCCGGGCCGACGTCCTCGACGTACACCCGGGTCTCGCCGTCGCCCAACTCGGCGCGCAGCAGGACCGGAGACCCCGGCGCATGCCGGCGGGCGTTGACGAGCAGGGCCGACAGCACCGTGGCGACGTCCGTGCTCCGCCCACGGACCCAGGCCCCGCGCAGGTCCAGGTGCAGCTCGGCACCCTGCTCCTGCTCCGCGACCACGACGGGCGCCAGGACCACCGCGAGGTCGAGGTCGACCACGGGCACCACCTGAGCCGGGTCGACCAGGTGCGCCAGGCGTTGCAGCTCGGCCGTCGCGGCGTCCTGCAGCCGGTGCCGCACGCCGGGGTCCAGCCTGTCCTCGTACCGGCGGAGCGCGGCGGCGGCGCCGTGCAGGCCCGCGAGCACGTTGCGCACCTCGTGCAGCCGCTCCTCGTCCTGGGCCTGGGCCGACCGCCGTTCCTGCTTGTGGTCGTGGACGTCGACGATGAGGCCGAGCAGTCGCGAGCTCTGGGCCGACAGCGAGATCAGCACGTCCCGGAACGCACCGTGCAGCGCGACGACCCCGGCGGCCAGCAGGAGCACGGCCGCCCAGGCGCCGGCGGGCTGCGGGGCCCAGATCACCACGCCACCGAGGGCGGCCGCGGCGGCGAGGCAGCCGACGACCAGCACGAGCCAGGGCGAACGGCCGTCGAGCCCGGCGCGCCACTCGCGGGTCAGCACCGCCCCCCACAGGGCGGCGGGAAGCAGGCCCAGGACCGCCGCCGGCAGGGCGTCCGCACCGGCCGACAG
>JAOPVD010000184.1 GCA_025966295.1 Frankiales bacterium
GCCGCCGCCCGCGAGCTGACGCTGTGACGGCCTTCAGAGGCTTCCAGGCCGCGGGCTAGTCATCTCGAACCGGGCCGAAACGGTCACAACGGGCGGTTCCGTCAAGCGGGCATCTTCGCGACCTTCAGGGGGTCCCACTCCCCGACCCCCGAAGGTCACCATGGCTCACTGCCTCGACGTCATCGAGAACGACGCGCCCGTCACCGTCCCTGTCCGGCGCACGACGGCGGTCGACTGGCCCGGCGACGGCGAGGTGGCCTTCATCCCCGCCGCGCTCATGCTGGCCGCCCGGGGCCGGTGCTCCTGCGCCACCTGCGTCGACGGCTTCGTCGCCCTGCTGCGCCGTAGCCAGGTCCGCGCCGCCTGAGGCCTCCGCACCTTGTCCCCTCGTCCTCACGGGCCCCGGAGCGCCGCGAGCGTGCGGACCGGGCCCCGCGCGTAAGAACGACAGGACAAGCCGGCCCAGCGACAGAAAGACGAAAGTCCGACCGCGTACGCGGTCGGACTGTCATCTGCTGTGTAGCCCCGAAGGGATTCGAACCCTCGCTACCGCCGTGAGAGGGCGGCGTCCTAGGCCGCTAGACGACGGGGCCCTAGGGATATGAAGTTGTCCTGCACCGTGAGACGGGCATTGCTGGGGTACCTGGACTCGAACCAAGACTAACGGAACCAGAAACCGTCGGGCTGCCAATTACCCCATACCCCATGGTGTTGCGGCAAGAAGTCTAGCGGAAGCCGGCGCCGGCTCTCAAAGCAGCGGCGGCCTCAGCGGGAGGCCGCGGCGCGCAGCCGCGACAGGACCCGCTCACGACCCAGCAGCGCCATCGACTCGGGCAGCGGCGGCGCGATCGCGGAGCCGGTCACCGCGACCCGCACCGGGGCATAGGCCTTGCCGCGCTTGAGGCCCAGGCCGTGGAGCAGCGCGGCGTCCATGGCCTGCTGCACCGACTCGGTGGTCCACTCCGTGAGCGGCTCCAGGGCGTCCGCGGCGGCGGTCAGCACCGGAGCGGCGTCGGTCAGGTGCTTCTCGGCGGCGGCCGGGTCGATCGCGAAGGCGCTCTCGTCGACGAACAGGAACCGGAGCAGGTCGACGACCTCGGACAGCACCGCCATCCGGGTCTGCACGAGGGGCACAGCGCCCTCCAGGAGCGCCTGCTGCTCCGGCGTACCGGCGTAGAGGCCGGCGGCCCGCAGGAACGGCTCCAGGCGCGCGGTGAGGTCGGCCTCGGTCAGCTCGCGGACGTAGTGCCCGTTGAGCCAGGCCAGCTTGTCGAGGTCGAAGACCGGACCGACGGTGTTGACCCGCGACCAGTCGAAGCTCGCGCTCATCTGGTCGAAGCTGAAGATCTCCTCGCCGGAGGGCAGCGAGTAGCCCAGCAGGCCCAGGAAGTTCAGCAGCGCCTCCGGCAGGTAGCCCTGCTCCTGGAACCAGGTGAGGCGGGCCGCCGGGTTCTTGCGCTTGGAGATCTTGGACTTGTCCACGTTGCGCAGCAGCGGCATGTGCGCGAACTGCGGCCGCTCCCAGCCCAGCCAGTCGAACAGCAGCAGGTGCTTAGGGGTGGAGGAGATCCACTCCTCGCCGCGGACCACGTGCGTGATGCCCATCAGGTGGTCGTCGACGACGACGGCCAGGTGGTAGGTCGGGAAGCCGTCCGCCTTGAGGATCACCTGGTCGTCCGGCATCGGCGCGTTGACCTCGCCGCGGATGAGGTCGGTGAAGTGCAGCGGCGGATCCTCGGGGACGAGCATCCGCACCACGGGGGTCTCGGCGAAGCCGGGCAGCGCGGCCCGCTCCTCGCGGGTCTTGCCGAGGCAGAGCCGGTCGTAGCCGGTCGGGACCTTGCGCTTCTGCTGGTCCTCGCGCATCTCCTGCAGCCGCGCGGGCGTGCACCAGCAGTGGTAGGCGTGCCCGTCGGCGAGCAGCTTCTCGACGTGCGGCCGGTAGGTGTCGAGCCGCTCGCTCTGCCGGTACGGCGCGAACGGGCCGCCCTTGTCGGGGCCCTCGTCCCAGTTCAGCCCGAGCCAGGCCAGCGTGTCGTAGACCTGCTGCTCGGAGTCGGCCTGGAAGCGGGCTCGGTCGGTGTCCTCGACGCGCAGCACGAACTGGCCGCCCTGTTGCCGTGCGAAGGCCAGGTTGAACAGCGACATGTACGCCGTGCCGACGTGCGGGTCACCGGTGGGCGACGGGGCGACGCGGAGCCGGACGCTCATGCGCGCGCCACCACCGGGTTGGTGAGCGGGCCGATGCCCTCGACGAAGACGGTGACGGCGTTGCCCGCGCCGAGGGGGCCGACGCCGGCCGGCGTGCCGGTGAGGATCACGTCGCCGGGCAGCAGCGTCATGAACGACGTCACGTAGGCGACGATCGACGGCACGTCGTGGATCAGCGCGGAGGTGCGGCCGTCCTGGCGGACCTGGCCGTCGACGAAGCACTGCACGCCCAGGTCGGCCGGGTTGAGCTCGGTCTCGACCCACGGCCCCAGCGGCGCGAAGCTGTCGTGCCCCTTGCCCCGCGTCCACTGCCCGTCGGCCTTCTGCTGGTCCCGGGCGGTCACGTCGTTGCCGCAGGTGTAGCCCAGGATCACGTCGTGGGCCCGCTCCCGCGGCACGTCGCGGCACAGCCGGCCGATGACGACCGCGAGCTCGGCCTCGTGGTTGACGTCGTTGCTGTCGCGGGGCAGCACGATCGGGTCGCCGGGGCCGACCACCGAGGTCGAGGGCTTGAGGAAGACCAGCGGGTTGGCCGGCGCCTCGCTGCCCATCTCGGCGGCGTGGTCGGCGTAGTTCTTGCCGATGCCGACGACCTTGCTGGGCAGCACCGGTGCGAGCAGCCGGACGTCGGTCAGCCGGTGCCGTGCCCCGGTGAACGCGAAGGGCGCGAACGGGTGCCCCTGCAGGGCTGCGACCACGAGATCGGCCGGGTCGGTGCCAGGCCCCTCGATGACGCCGAACGAGACCTCGCCCTCGAGAGCGAAACGAGCGATGCGCACGCGCGGACCGACCTCCGTGAGATGTGGCTGGGTACCAGGCGAGGCTACCGCCGTCCCTCCTCCGTCAGCCGCGGACCAGCAGCGTCACCGCGACCGCGACCCCGACGACCACGACGCCGGCCCGCACCCCGGCGGGGGGCAGCCGTCGTGCGACCGCGACGCCGACGGTCGCGCCCAGCGCCGCCCCGACCGCGAGCAGCCCGGCGGCGAGCCAGTGCACGTGCCCGGTGACGACGAACACCAGCGCACCGACCAGGTTGATGACCAGGGCCAGGACCCCCTTGAGGGCGTTCAGCCGTTGCAGGTCGTCGGCCACCAGCAGGCCCAGGACCGCGAGCAGCATCACGCCGAGCCCGGCGCCGAAGTACCCGCCGTAGACGGCGCCGACCCCGACGGCGAGCTTCACCTCCCAGCCGGGGTGGGTGGAGGCGGCGCCGCGCGCCGCCAGCAGCCGGGCCAGCCAAGGCTGCACGGCCAGCAGCAGGCAGGCCAGCAGCACCAGGTACGGCACCACCACCGCGAAGCTGTCGCCCGGCGCGACCAGCAGCACCACCGCCCCGAGGACGCCGCCGACGACGCCGGCGAGCAGCAGCCCACGGGCCCGGGCGCCCTGGCCCTCGAGCTCGCGCCGGTACGCCACCGACCCGCCGACGTAGCCCGACAGCAGCCCCACCGACGAGGTGGTGTTGGCGGTCACCGGTGGCAGCCCGGCGGCGAGCAGCGCGGGAAAGGTCACGAGCGTGCCGCCACCGGCAACCGCGTTCGCGGCGCCCCCGACGAAGCCGGCGCCCAGCACGAGCAGCGCGGCAGCCGGAGTCACGCCGACGACGCTAGGCCCTGGACGGCCCGCCGCTGGCCAACGGGTCGGGGCCGGTCAGCGCGTCGAGCGGCGCCACCCGCGGGTCGTCCGCCTCTGCCAGGTAGTCGCCGGCAGCCGTCTCGTCCGGGCCGTCCGGCACCCGCAGCGCCCGGAGCAGCACGGTCAGCCCGACCGTGACCACGAGGTTGAGGACGAACGCGGTCAGCGCGATGTAGCCGGTGCGGCCGCCCAGGAAGGGGATGTCCGCCGCCGAGCCGCCGAAGTGCTTGCCCGTCGCCGGGTTGACCACGTCGTAGGCCTTGATCGTGCCGTAGACCATCGACACCGCCCACCCGGCCAGCAGCGCCCAGCGGTGGAACCATCGGGTGAACAGCCCCACCACGACGGCCGGGAAGGTCTGCAGGATCCAGATGCCGCCGAGCAGCTGGAAGTTGATGGCCAGCGTCTTGTCCAGGGTCAGCACGAAGACCAGCGCGCCGACCTTCACCGCCAGCGACGCCAGCTTGGCGACCTTTGCCTGCTCCGCCGGCGAGCAGTCCGGCCGCACGAACTCGCGCCAGACGTTGCGGGTGAACAGGTTCGCAGCCGCGATCGACATGATCGCGGCCGGGACCAGCGCGCCGATGGCGATGGCCGCGAACGCCACCCCCGCGAACCAGCTCGGGAAGACGTCGTGGAACAGCTGCGGCACGGCCAGCTGCGGGTTGGGCTTGCCGTCCAGCCCGACCGGCTTCGTGCCGGCGGCCAGCGCCACCAGCCCCAGCAGGGCCAGCAGCCCGAGCAGGAAGGAGTACGCCGGCAGGACGGCGGCGTTGCGGCGCACCACGTCCCGGCCCCTGGTCGACAGCACCGCGGTGATGCTGTGCGGGTACAGGAACAGCGCCATCGCCGAGCCGAGGGCCAGCGTCGCGTACGGCCAGGCCCCGGCGGCGGTCGGCACCAGCGAGCCGGTTCCCTTGGCCTGCAAGGCCTTGTCGGCCTCGTTGAAGATGCTGCCCCAGCCGCCCAGGGTGGCCGGGATGTAGAGCACCGCGACCAGCACGACGACGTAGATGAGGGTGTCCTTGACGAAGGCGATGAGCGCCGGCGCCCGCAGGCCGGAGGAGTAGGTGTAGGCGGCGAGCGCGGCGAAGGCCACCAGCAGCGGCAGGTCTGCCAGGAAGGCGTTGTCGCCGCCCCCGACGCCCATCACCTCCAGCACCGCCTGGATGCCGACCAGCTGCAGCGCGATGTAGGGCATCGTCGCGAGCAGCCCCGTGAGGGCGACCGCCAGCGCCAGCCCGCGCGAGCCGTACCGGCCGCGCACGAAGTCGGCCGGTGTGACGTAGCCGTGCCGGTGCGACACCGACCAGAGCCGCGGCAGGAAGGTGAAAACCAGCGGGTACATGATCACCGTGTAGGGCACCGCGAAGAAGCCCGCCGCACCGGCGGTGAACATCAGCGCCGGCACCGCCACGAACGTGTAGGCGGTGTACAGGTCGCCACCGAGCAGGAACCAGGTGACGACCGGTCCGAAGCCGCGGCCGCCCAGCCCCCACTCGTCGAGGCTGCCGAGGTCCTCGGCCCGCCGCCACCGGGCGGCCAGGAAGCCCAGCACCGTGACGAGCAGGAAGAAGGCGACGACGACGGCCAGCGCGACGCCGTCGACCGGGCGGCTCACCGGCGACGCACCAGGCGGTAGGCGGCGTACGTGGCCGCGGAGGTGATCAGCACCCACAGGAACTGGTACCAGTAGAAGAACGGGAAGCCCCACAGCCGCGGCTCGTACCGGGCGTACGACGACACCCACAGCAGCGCCACGAACGGCAGGGCCAGCAGGACGCCGGCGGTGACCAGCGCACCCCTGCTCGGACGGGTCCCGGACGGCTCTGTCACGGCTCCTCCAGCGCTTTCGCTGAGGAGCCCTTACCCGGTCAGCAGGGTGGTGTCACCGGAACGCCGACAGGTGGTCGTCGAGGAAGTTTTCCAGCGTCAGGCCGGGCGAGCCCGTGGCCCGCTGCACCTCGTCGGTCACCACCGAGGCCCCGCCGCTGCGGTAGACCTCGCTGAGCTCGAGCAGGCCCTCCACCACCCAGGGGTCCTGGCCCTCGGCCTGCGTGCGGTACTCCTGCGGGGTGATGTCGACGGCGCGCACCTCGCGCCCCAGCCGCTCGGAGAGGGCGGCCGCGATGTCGGCGTACGTGACGGCCCGCGGGCCGGTGAGGGTGTACGTGGCGCCGTCATGGCCGGTGCCGCTCAGGACGTGGGCGGCCACCGCCGCGACGTCCCGCGCGTCGATGAAGCTCATCGCGGCCGGGCCGACCAGCGACGGCAGCTCGCCGCGCTCCTGCACGGCGGCGGCGGAGCCGACCAGGTTCTGCAGGAAGCCGTGCGGCGCCAGCACGGTGTGCGGCAGCCCGTCCAGCTGCGCCACGACGGCCCGGTGCTGCTCCAGGAAGCGCCCGTCCCGGTCCGGCTGGTCAACGCCGGCCGCAGCCAGCTTCACGACGTGGGCGCCGCCGGCGCGGCGCACCGCGTCGAGCACCGCGCCCTCCAGCTCCGCCGAGCGCGCGCTCGCCGGGCTGACCAGGAACACCCGGTCGACGTCCTGCAGGGCCTGGTGCATCGCCCTCGGGTCCTCGTAGCGGCCGACCGCCGTGCCGCAGTCGTAGCCGCGGAGCACGTCCGCGCGCTCCGGGCTGCTCACGAGCGCGCGGACCGGTGCGCCCTCCTTGCACAGGGCCCGGACGAGGTACCCGCCGACAGTGCCGGTGGCTCCGGTCACGAGGATCACGCCTGCTCCCTTCCAGGAGGGACGCTCAGGCCCTTCCCTGCGAGTGCCGGAGCAGTCCTGCCGTGTAGGCCTCCTCCAGTGCCTGCCAGGAGGCCTCGATGACGTTCTCGTGGACCCCGACGGTGCTCCATTCGGTGCTGCCGTCGGAGGTCTCGACCAGCACCCGGGTGACCGCGTCGGTGCCGTGCGCGCCGCTGACGATGCGCACCTTGTAGTCGACCAGGTCGAAGGCGGCGAGCGGCGGGAACAGCTCCAGCAGCGCCTGCCGCAGGGCGTTGTCGAGCGCGTTGACCGGGCCGTTGCCCTCGCCGGTGGCGATGATCCGGGCCCCCTGGGCGTGCAGCTTCACGGTGGCCTCGGAGACCACCGCGCCCTCGCGGTGCTCGACGATCACGCGCCAGCTCTCGAGGTCGAAAAAGTGCGGCCGCTCCCCCATCTGCTCGCGCAGCAGCAGCTCGAAGGACGCCTCCGCCGCCTCGAAGCTGTAGCCGACCGACTCCAGCTGCTTCACCCGCTCGAGGACCTGCGTGATGGTCGCGGGGTCGGGCTCGAGGCCCAGCGCCCGGCCCTTGAGCTCCACCGTGGCCCGCCCGGCCAGCTCGCTCATGAGCAGCCGCATGTCGTTGCCCACCACGGCCGGGTCGATGTGCTGGTAGAGGTCGGGGTCGGCCTTGATGGCGCTGACGTGCAGCCCGGCCTTGTGGGCGAAGGCGGACGCCCCGACCCAGGGCTGGTG
>JAOPVD010000213.1 GCA_025966295.1 Frankiales bacterium
GCCGCCGCCACGGCCGCGGGCGAGCGCGGTTTCCGGCGGCCGCTGCTGGTGACCGCGGACGAGGTCGTGCAGGCCCTCGACGGCGGCAGCCCGGCCGGCCTGGCGCTGCGCGATCCCGCCTCCGGCGAGCCGTGGCTCCGGGACATGCTCTACAGATAGGCGACAATGGGACGTGCCCACTCGCCGCCTCGTGCTCGCCTCCGCGTCCCCCGCGCGCCTGCGCCTGCTGCGCGCTGCCGGGCTGTCGCCCGAGGTGGTCGTCAGCGGGGTGGACGAGGACGGCGTGATCGGCCGGCCGGCCGACGTGGTGCTCGAGCTGGCCACCCGCAAGGCCCAGGCGGTCGCGGCCGGCCAGCCGGACTCGCTCGTCCTGGGCTGCGACTCGATGCTGGAGCTGGACGGCGAGGTGCTCGGCAAGCCGGCCTCGGCCGAGGAGGCCGTGAAGCGCTGGCAGGTGATGCGCGGCCGCTCCGGCCGGCTGCTGACCGGGCACTGCCTGATCGACACCCGCACCGGCCGCACCGCCGCCGACGTCTGCGCCACCACGGTGCGGTTCGGCGAGCCCACCGACGCCGAGATCGATGCCTACGTCGCGACCGGCGAGCCGCTGCACGTGGCCGGCGCCTTCACCCTCGACGGCCGCTCGGCGGCGTTCCTGGCCGGCATCGACGGCGACGCCGGCAACGTGATCGGGGTGGCCCTGCCGCTCGTACGACGCCTGCTCGCCGACCTCGACGTACAGCTGGTGGACCTGTGGCGCTGAAGATCGGTCCCCTCGCGGTGGACCCGCCGGTCGTGCTCGCACCGATGGCGGGCGTCACGAACGCGGCCTTCCGGCGGCTCTGCCGCTCCTACGGCGCCGGGCTGTATGTCAGCGAGATGGTCTCCGCCCGCGCCCTGTGCGAGAACAACGAGCGCACCGCCGGGATGGTCGCCTTCGCGCCCGACGAGGAGGTCCGGTCGGTCCAGCTGTACGGCGTGGACCCGTACTGGGTGAGCGAGGCCGTCAAGCGGGTCGTCGACCTCGGCGTCCACCACATCGACCTGAACAGCGGCTGCCCGTCGCCCAAGGTGACCCGGCGCGGCGGCGGCGGGGCGCTGCCGGCCCACCACGTGCTGTTCGGTTCCATCGTGCGGGCCGCGGTGCAGGCCGCCGGGGCGGTGCCGGTGACCGTGAAGATGCGCAAGGGCATCGACGACGACAACCTCACCTACCTCGAAGCAGCCACCGCGGCCGAGGACGCCGGTGCCGCCGCCGTGGCGCTGCACGCGCGGACCGTCGAGCAGCTCTACTCCGGGCGGGCCGACTGGTCGGCGATCGCCCGGCTCAAGGAGCACGTCAGCGCGGTGCCGGTGCTCGGCAACGGCGACATCTGGGCGGCGCCGGACGCGTTGCAGATGATGGCCGAGACCGGGTGCGACGGGGTCGTGGTGGGCCGCGGCTGCCTGGGCAAGCCGTGGCTGTTCCGCGACCTGGCGGACGCGTTCGCCGGCCGGCCGGTGCAGGGCCCGCCGCGGCTCGGCGAGGTGTGCCGGGTGATGGCGCAGCACGCCCGGCTGCTCGTCGAGGCGATCGGCGACGAGGGCTTCGCGGTCCGCGACTTCCGCAAGCACACCGGCTGGTACCTCACCGGCTACCCGGCCGGCGGCGAGATGCGGCGCAAGCTGGCGATGGCCGGCTCGCTGGCCGAGCTCGATGACCTGCTGGGACAGCTCGACCCGACCGTGGAGCTGCCGGCCGGCGCCGAGCACCTGCCGCGCGGGCACCTGCAGGGCCCGCGGCCGGTCACGCTGCCGGACCGCTGGATGCAGACCCGGGACGATCCCACCCCGCCGACCGGCGCCGACCGCGCCTTCTGCGGCTGACCCTGCCGCTCAGGCGTCCTTGCGGACGTCCTCGGCGGCGTCGAGGTCGGGCTCGAGCCGAGCGACCGCCTCGACCACCTTGCGGGCGACCTCCTGCGCGGTGAGGCCCACGTCGGCGAGCACCTCCGCCCGGCTGCCGTGCTCGAGGAACTGCTGGGTGATGCCCAGGTCGCGGGCCGGTACGTCGACGTCGGCGTCCCGCAGCGCCTGCGACACGGTGGCGCCGACGCCACCGACCCGGCCGTTGTCCTCGACCGTGACGACCAGCCGGTGCTGGGCGGCCAGCGCCACCAGCTCGGCCGGCACCGGGGTGACCCAGCGCGGGTCGACCACGGTGACCGAGATGCCCTGGGCGGCCACCCGGTCGGCGACCTCGAGGGCCAGCCGCGCCATCGCGCCGACGGCGACGAGCAGCACGTCGGAGCCGTGCCGCAGGACGTCCACCGGCCCGCGCCGCTCGAGGGCCGGGATGTCGTCGCCCACCGCGCCCTTGGGGAAGCGCACCGCGGTCGGACCGTCCTCGACCGCGACCGCCTCGCGCAGCTCCTCGCGCAGGGTGGCGCCGTCGCGCGGCGCCGCGATCCGGATGCCGGGCACCACCTGCAGGATCGACAGGTCCCACATGCCGTTGTGCGAGGCACCGTCGTCACCGGTCACGCCGGCCCGGTCCAGCACGAAGGTCACCGGCAGCCGGTGCAGCGCGACGTCGAGCAGCGTCTGGTCGAAGGCGCGGTTGAGGAAGGTGGCGTACAGGCAGACGACCGGGTGCATGCCGCCGAGGGCGAGGCCGGCCGCCGAGGTCACCGCGTGCTGCTCGGCGATGCCGACGTCGATCGTCCGCTCCGGGAAGGCCATCGAGAACTTCTGCAGCCCGACGGGCTGGAGCATCGCCGCGGTGAGCGCCACGATGTCGGGCCGCTCCTCGCCGAGCCGGAGCATCTCGTCGCCGAGCACGTTGGTCCACGACAGCGCCCCGGCGGAGGCCTTGCCGGTCAGCGGGTCGGTGCCGGCGCTGACGCTGTGCAGGCAGTCGTTCTCGTCGTCGACCGCCGGCTGGTAGCCGAACCCCTTGACGGTGACGGCGTGCACGATCACCGGCCCGCCGAAGTCGCGGGCCTTGCGCAGCGCGTGCTCCATGGCCTGCTCGTCGTGGCCGTCGATCGGCCCGTAGTACTTCAGACCGAGGTCCTCGAAGAGCACCTGCGGCTGCAGGAAGTCCTTGATGCCGCGCTTGAGGCCGTGCAGCGCGGTGTAGACCGGCGGGCCGACGACGGGCGTCTGGGTCAGCGTCGTCTTGACCTTGTCGAGGGCGCGCTCGTAGCCCTGCGTCATCCGCAGCGTGGCCAGGTGCTCGGCCAGCCCGCCGATGGTCGGGGCGTAGGAACGGCCGTTGTCGTTGACGACGACCACGACCGGCAGGTGCGAGGCCGCGATGTTGTTCAGGGCCTCCCAGCACATGCCGCCGGTGAGCGCCCCGTCGCCGACCACCGCGACCACGTGCCGCTGCTCGCCGCGCAGGGCGTACGCCTTGGACAGGCCGTCCGCGTACGACAGCGCCGTACTGGCATGGCTGTTCTCGATGACGTCGTGCTCGGACTCCTCGCGCGACGGGTAGCCGGACAGGCCGCCGCGCTTGCGGAGCCGGTCGAAACCCTCGCGGCGGCCGGTGACGAGCTTGTGGACGTAGGCCTGGTGGCCGGTGTCCCAGAGGATCTTGTCGCGCGGGGAGTCGAAGACCCGGTGCAGTGCCAGGGTGATCTCGACGACGCCGAGGGAGGGGCCGAGGTGGCCGCCGGTGCGCGACACGGTGTCGATCATGAAGTCGCGGAGCTCGGCGGCCAGCACCGGCAGCTGGGCCGCGGGCAGGCGCTTGAGGTCGTCGGGCCCGTGGACCGACTCCAGCAGGCTCAACGCGTTCTCCTCAGGCTGTGGGTGCGGGCTCAGTCTAAAGGCGGGGTACCCACCGCTCCCCCCGAAGCGCGGCCTCGACCAGGGCGACCTGGCGGCCGGCCTGCACCAGCCGGCGGCCCTCCCGGTCGTAGGCGCCGATGGCCGCCTCGACCACCTCAGGTGGGACGACGCCCCGCAGGTCGGCGCGCAGGGTCCGCAGGCCCTGCCGGGCGGCGTCGACGGCGCTCTCCACGTGGCCGCGGGCGAACCGGGCGAGCACCACCGGGTGCGCGCGCAGCACCTCGTGCGCCCGGTAGTCCGGCGGGCACAGGTCGAACAGCCAGGCGACGGCGCTGCCCTCGAAGTCCGGCGCCTGCGGCGGCCGCACCGCGTCGGGCCAGCCCGGAGGCACGAGATCGGACACCAGCACACGGTACGGGCACCGCCGTTAAGGCCTCCGGGCTTTGCTCCGATAGGCCGAGAGTGACCACCGACCTGGACCGGCTGCGCGCGGCCGTGCTCGCGCTCAAGGTGCCGCACGCGTCCAAGCGCGCGCCGGCACCGCGGTCATCGGTGTTCGGGCGCGCCGCCGCGGCGGTTCCGGCGGACGTCCGGCGGCGGACCTCCCGCGACGCCCTCGAGGCCCGCTTCCGCAACGTGGAGACCAGCGCATTGATGTCGGGCACCACGCTGGCCCTGCTCGTCCAGCCCGACCGGGGCCCGCTGCCGCCGACGCTGCAGCGCAGCCTGCAGCTGATGGTGGCCGCCAAGGCGGTGGTGCTGGCGCTCGGGCCGGAGATGCCGCGGGACGTCCCGGCCGACCGCAGCGGGCCGCTGACGCTGCCGCTGCGCGAGGACGACGACCTGGCCGCGGAGTGGGCGCTGCTCGCCCTCGGCCCGGCCAAGCGGGTGGCCTTCCTGGCCCGCCGCGAACCCGACGGCTGGGACTGGATGATCACCCGCGACCCGGTCGCGGTGCAGCGCGCGGGCACCGCCATCCTCGAGCGGGTGCCGCACCTACGCCTGCGCGTGCCAGCCCTCGAGCACTGAGCCGACCACCGGGCCGGCCGCCTCCGCCCACGCGTCCACCAACGAGAGCCGGGTACGCCGCTCCAGCAGGTCGGCGGCGTCCAGCGCGCCCTCCGCCCGCAGCCCCCAGTGCAGCTCGGCCTGCAGCACCGGCACGCCGTCGGCGACCGGGGTGAGCGGCCCGGCGGCGGCCACGTCGGCCGCCTCGCTGCCGTACCGCCGCGCCAACCGGTCTGCCGGCGCCGCGTGCGTCGCGCCGACCAGCGGCAGCTCGGCGGTGCGGCACGGCACCTCGGTGAGCAGGTCGACCGCGTCCTGGGCCATCTTCCGGTACGTCGTGAGCTTGCCACCCAGCACGGTCAGCAGGCCCTCGTCGAGGGTGACGCTGTGCCGGCGGGACAGGTCGGCGGTGCGGCCCTCCTCCCCCGCGATGAGCGGCCGCACGCCGGCGAACGACCCGACGACGTCGCTGCGGCCGAGCGGCCGCTCGAGTCCGCGGCTGAGGGTGTCGAGCAGGAAGGCGATCTCGGCCTCCTCCGCTCGCGGCACCTCAGGCAGCGGCCCGTCCAGCGGGTCGTCGGTGAGCCCCACGTGCACGATCCCGTCGGCGTGCGGCAGGGCGAACACGTAGCGGTTGGGCTCCCCCGGCACCGGCACCGTGAGGCTCGCCGACGGGTGCCCAAGCACCGCCGCGTCCAGGACCACGTGCACGCCCTTGCTGGGCCGCAGCCGCACCCGCGGGCTCAGGGTGTCGGCCCAGGCCCCGGTGGCGTTGATGACCGTGTTCGCCTGGTAGCCAAGGGATCTGCCGGTCAGCTGGTCGACCAGGACGCCGTCCTGCCAGCGCACCCGGGTCAGGATGCGGGCGCCGTGCGCGGCCGCCGTCCGGGCGACGGCGACGACCAGGCGGGCGTCGTCCTCCAGGTGCCCGTCCCAGTTCAGGACGGCGCCGCGCAGCCCGGCGCGCCGTACCCCGGGCAGCAGCCGGGTGGTCTCGGCGACGCCGATCCGGCGCGGTCGCGGGAGGGTGGCGCGGGGGGTGCGGGCCACCAGCCGCAGCAGGTCGGCGGTGCGGTGGCCGGCGTCGACGAGCAGGCCGTGCCGGGCGTCGAGGTCGCGGCTGAGCGGCACCGCCATCGGCAGGGCCCGGACCAGGTGCGGGGCGGTGCGGGTCATGAGGATGCCGCGCTCGCGGGCCGACTCGAGGGCGAGGCCGACGTCGCCGGTGGCCAGGTAGCGCAGCCCGCCGTGCACCAGCTTGCTGCTCCACCGGCTGGTGCCGAAGGCCAGGTCGTCCTTCTCGACGAGGGCCACCGACAGGCCGCGGCTGGCCGCGTCGAGGGCGATGCCGCAGCCGGTGATGCCGCCGCCCACGACCAGGACGTCGAGCCGGGTGCTGGTCAGCTCGTCGAGCTCCCGGGACCGGCGCCCGGCGTTGAGGTAGGAGCTCATCGCAGGTACGCCTCGAGCAGGTGCCGCAGCTCCTTGAGCGCGGCCGCGTCCACCAGCCGGGCGCTGAACACGAACGACTGGGTGGTCAGCAGCAGCACGGTGGCGGCGGCCTCCGGCTCGACGTCCCGGACCGAACCGTCCTGCCGGCCGGCCGCCACCTGCTCGGCCAGCAGCGCCATGGCGGCCTTCTGGGTGGAGCCGAAGCGGTCCACGATCAGCGGCAGCAGCAGCTCCGGGTCGAGGTCGAGGATGCGGCGGTACAGCGGGTGGGAGTCCATCCGCTCGACGACCTGCACGGCGGCCTCGACCAGCCGCTGGCGGGCGGTCGGCAGGACCTGCACCTGGGCCTCGACCTCGGCGATGAGGGCGGTGAGCTCGCGGGTGAGCAGCGCGGCGACCAGGGTGTCGAGGTCCTCGAACTGCCGGTAGACCGTCATCCGGCTCACCCCGGCGCGGCGGGCGACGTCGGCGAGGGTGGTGCGCCGCAGCCCGACGTCCAGCACGCAGGCCAGCGCCGCGTCCAGCAGACTGTGACGTTGTGACGACATGTGTCACACTGTACGCATGGCTGTCGACATGGTCCATGCCGGCTGGGGGGACGCTTCGCGGCGCACCGGGCTGCCGGTGTCCGCTGCGAGCTGGCTCGAGGGGCAGGTCGGCCGCGGCGCTCCCTCCACCCCGGTCCCCCTCGACGCGGTCACCGTGCCGGCGTCCCGGCTCACGCCGGACGACCTGGCGGCGCTGCGCGCGACCGGCGCCCGGGTCGAGGTCGACGACACCAGCCGGGCCCGGCACGCCGCCGGCCGGTCCTACCAGGACCTGCTGGCGCTCCGGTCCGGTGCGTTCCCGGCGCCGGACGCGGTGGTGCTGCCCGACCGCGACCAGGTCGGCGCGGTGCTCCGGTCCTGCGCCGCGCTCGGGCTCGCCGTGGTGCCCTTCGGCGGCGGCACCTCGGTGGTGGGCGGCGTCTCCCCCGTCGCCGGACCGCTGCGCGCCGTGGTGGCGCTCGACCTGCGCCGGCTCGACCAGCTGCTGGCGCTCTCGGAGGAGGACCTCACCGTCGTCCTCGAGCCCGGCCTGCGCGGCCCCGCCGCCGAGGCGCTGCTGAACGCCCGCGGCTACACCCTCGGGCACTTCCCGCAGTCCTACGAGCACGCCACCATCGGCGGCTACGCCGCGACCCGGTCCGCCGGGCAGGCCTCGACCGGCTACGGCCGGTTCGACGCCAACGTCCTGGGCCTCACGGTCCAGACGCCGGCCGGCCCGCTGGTGCTCGGCCGCGGTGCCGCGACCGCCGCCGGCCCGTCGGTGCTCGGGCTGTTCCTCGGCTCCGAGGGCGCCTTCGGCGTCCTCACCTCGGTGACGCTGCGGATCCGCCGGCTCCCGGCCGTGAAGCGGTACGACGCCTGGCTGGTGCGCTCGTGGGAGGACGGCCTCGCCCAGCTCCGCCGCCTGGAGCAGGAGGGCCGCACCCCCACCGTGGCGCGGCTGTCCGACGTCGACGAGACCACCGTCTCGCTGCGGCTGTCGGCCCCCCGACCGGTGCAGGTCCTGGGTCGCGGCCGGTGCCTGCTCGTGCTCGGGTGGGAGGGTGCCGCCGTACCCGCTCGCCGGTCGCTGAAGGTGCGCGGCCTGCCGCTGCCCGGTGCCGGCGACAGCTGGGAGCACGGCCGCTACAACGGCCCGTACCTGCGCGACGACCTGATGGACGCCGGCTTCCTGGTCGAGACGCTGGAGACGTCGGCGCCGTGGTCGCGGCTGCAGGAGGTGCACGCCGCGGTCCGGGCCGCGCTCACCGAGGCCCTCGGCCGGTGCGTGGTGATGTGCCACGTCTCGCACCTGTACACCCAGGGCGCGTCGCTGTACTTCACCGTCCTGGCCGGCGCCGCGGACGACCCGGCGCGGCAGTGGCAGCGCGCCAAGGACGCCGCCTGCGCCGCGCTGGTCGCGTCGGGTGCAACGATCACCCACCACCACGCCGTCGGCACCGACCACCGGCCCTGGATGACCGACGAGGTCGGTCCGCTCGGGGTCGCGGTCCTGCGGGCGGTGAAGGGGGTGCTCGACCCGACCGGGGTCCTCAACCCCGGCAAGCTGATCCCTGCGGAGGACTGAGTGCGACTGCAGCTGGTGGTCAACCCGGCGGCCGGCGGCGGGCGGGCGGCGAAGCTGCTGCCGGCGGTGCAGGCCGCCCTCGGCGGGCACGACCTGGTGGTCTCGCCGACCCGATCGCTGGAGCACGCCGACGAGCTGGCCGCCGCCGCGGTGGCCGACGACCGGGTGGTGGTCGCGATGGGCGGCGACGGCATCGTCGGCCGGGTCGCCGGTGCGGTGGCCGCGGCCGGGGGCGTGCTCGGCGTCGTCCCGGGCGGGCGCGGCAACGACTTCTGCCGCTCGGTCGGCATCCCGCAGGACGCGGTGGCGGCCTGCGCCGTCCTCACGTCCGGCGTCGAGACACCCGTGGACCTCGGCTACGCCGGCGGCGTCGCCTTCATCGGCATCGCGTCGGTCGGCTTCGACAGCGCCGTGCAGGAGCGGGTGCTGCGGTCCCGGCTGCCGCTCGGCCAGCTCATCTACTTGTACGGCTCGCTCGCGACCGTCTTCTCCTGGAAGCCGGCCACCTTCCGCTGCGAGGTCGACGGCGCGCCGGTGTCGGTCACCGGCTGGTCGGTCGCCGTCGCCAACTCCGGCATGTACGGCGGCGGCATGAAGCTGGCGCCGACCGCCTCGGTGACCGACGGGCTGCTCGACGTGGTGAGCACCTCGGCCACGTCACGGCTGACGTTCCTGCGGGCGCTGCCCAAGGTCTTCAAGGGCACCCACGTCGACGAGCCGTCGGTGACGGTGCGGACCGCGTCCACGGTGACGCTGGACGCCGACCGGCCGTTCCGGGTCTTCGCCGACGGCGACCCGGTCGCCACGCTGCCCTGCCAGATCACCGTGCAGCCCGGCGCCCTGCGGGTCCTGCTCCCCCGCTGACGTGTCCCCTCGTTCTCACACCGGACCGCGCACCGCCACGCTGAGCCCGCCCGCCCACCGGTAAGTACGAGGGGACAAGACGGCTCACGCGCTCCGCCGGAGGCCCTCCACCACGGTGGTCGGCACGAACCGCACCCGCGGGTCGAGCTGCTGGCGCACGCCGCGAGCGAACGCCCGCTCCAGCCGTCGGTCCAGTACCCCGGCCGGGCGCCAGGCCTCGTCCCAGCCCCAGCGCGCCACCTCGAGCCCGACGTCCTCCAGCCAGTCCTCGCGGACCTTCGAGAGCTTGAAGCTGGCCGCCGGGTCCGCTCCGTACTTCCCGAAGCCGTCGGCCTCCCCGACGGTGTTGAACTGCCGCCAGAGCTTGTCGACCCGGCCCAGGAACCGGTCGCCGAGCCAGACCTCGACCTGCAGCTCGGGCGCCGGGAGCCCCAGCTCGTGGATCGCGACCCGCGAGATCGACTCCAGGGGTGACTCGGCCAGGCCGTCCGCGAACTCCGCGACCCGCCGGGCCCGCTCGACCCCCGGCCAGCCCTTCATGGGGGCCAGGGCGGCGAGCAGCCAGCGGCGGTCGACACCCTGGCGCAGGACGGCGTCGGCCACCACCACGCCGTTTCGGAACGGCTCGCGCCGGGCCAGGTCCATGGCCGTCCGGTGCGCCATCGTGCACGGGACCGTGAGCGCCGTCCCCCGCTCGCTCGGCGGCAGCGGCGCCAGCTGCCGGTGCCGGACGTTCGAGCGCTCCTGGCGGTAGCGCGGCTCCGCGAGGAGCTGCGCACGCAGGGGCGGTGCGCCGATCAGCGGCAGCCCGGACAGGACGGCGGCCGACCGCCGGGCCGCGTACCAGCGCGGACCCAGGACGAGCAGCTCCGCCTGCACCGTCATGGCGTGCCGCAGGCGGTCGTCGGCGGCCTGCCGGACCGCGGTCTCGACCCAGACACCGTGCCGGACCTTCGTCAGCGAGGCGCCGGCGGCGTCGTCGAGCTGCCGACGCGTCCACCCCGCATCGAGGGCCTGCCGGGTCGTGAAGCAGCCCAGCTGGGTCGCGGCCTGGCCCGGGATCTGCACCTGTGCAGCGTCGAGCACGCGGGCCGTCCGCAGCGCCGCCCGTCCACAGCCCGCACTTGTCCCCTCATAGTGACGAACGCGGTGACCCACGCACGCTCACGTGCCCCTGCGGTGCCGTTAGAACGAGGGGACAAGACGGGGGTACGACGCCCCGGTGGCCGGGGGCGTCAGGCCGGCGGCGTGAGGATGGTGACGAGCTCGACGTGCTCGGTCTGCGGGTACAGGTCGAAGACCCGCAGCGAACCGACCGTCCAGCCGGCGTCCCGGAACACGCGCAGGTCACGAGCGAACGACGCCGCGTCGCAGGACACGTACGCCACCGCCCGCGGCCGGAGCGCCGCCAGCGCCGCGGCCACCTCCAGCCCGGCCCCGGCGCGCGGGGGGTCGAGCACGACGAGGTCCGCGGACAGCCGGCGTACCAGGGCGGCGTCGACCGCGGCGGTGCGCACCTTCACCCAGGGCTGGTCGGCGGTGTTGCGGGCGGCGTCGGCGCAGGCCCGGGTCGAGCCCTCCACCGCGAGCACCGAGCCAGTCGGCCCGACGGCCTCGCCGAGCAGCGACGCGAACAGCCCGACCCCGGCGTACAGGTCGACCACCGACTCGCCCGGCTGCGGCGCCAGGCCGGCCAGCACGGCCTCGGACAGCACGGCCGGCGCCTGGCTGTGCACCTGCCAGAAGCCGCCGCCGGCCACCTCGAAGGACCGGCCGCCGACCGTCACCCGGGCCCCGTGCGGCTGGCCGACCGGGCGACCGTCCACGACCACCGCGCGCTGCCCGGCGGTGGCCAGGACCTCGACCACCTCACCGAGCTCGCCCGGCGGCAGGTCGGCGCCGGGGGCCGCGATGAGGCAGCGGTCCACCAGCTCGAGCGTCGACGACCGGTGCTTGTGGAAGCCGATCCCGCGGGCCCACTGGACCCGGGTGCGCCAGCCGAACAGCGGCTCGACCGGCTCCACCGTGCCCGCCCAGGCGTAGCCGCCGACCCGGCGCAGCTGCTCCTCGACGGCGGCCGTCTTCAGCGCCAGCTGCGCCTCCGGGGAGGCGTGCTGCCAGTCGCAGCCGCCGCAGCGGCCGGGTCCGGCGAACGGGCACGGCGGCTCGACCCGGTCGGGCGACGGCGACAGCACCTCGACAGCGTCGGCGCGCAGGAACTTCGAGCCGGAGGAGGTGACGACGACCCGCACCGTCTCCCCCGGCAGCGCGTGCCGGACGAACACGACCCGGCCGTCCTCGGCCCGGGCGACGCACGCGCCGCCGGCCGCCACGGCCCCGACGGTGAGGATCACCTGCGGGGGGTCTTCCGGAACGCGGTGGAGTCCTCGTCCTTGCGCCGGTCCGACGACTGCAGCTGGTAGGGCACGGACGTCACCATGACGCCGGGCACGAACAGCAGCCGGCCCTTCAGCCGCAGGGCGCTCTGGTTGTGGAGCAGCTGCTCCCACCACCGGCCCACGACGTACTCGGGGATGAAGACGGTGACGACGTCGCGCGGCGAGTCCAGGCGGATCCGCTTGACGTAGTCGAGGATCGGCTTGGTGATCTCGCGGTACGGCGAGTCCACGACGGTGAGCGCGATGTCGAGGCCGCGGCGGTCCCACTCGGCCTGCAGCGCCTGGCTGTCGTCGGGGTCGACCGACACGGTGAGCGCGGTGAGGTCGTGCGGTCGGGTGGCCTTGGCGTAGGCCAGCGCGCGCAGGGTGGGGGCGTGCAGCTTCGAGACCAGGACGACCGCGTGGTTGCGCGACGGCTGGGCCACCAGGTCGTCCGTGGGCTCCAGCTCGTTGCGGACCCGGTCGTAGTGCCGGTGGATGCTGCGCATGAGCAGGTACAGGACGGCCATCGCGGCCAGGGCGATCCAGGCGCCGCGGACGAACTTGGTGATGAGCACGATGACGAGCACGGTGGCGGTCATCGCCAGCCCGACGCTGTTGATGACGCGGGCCCGTCGCATGCGCCCGCGGGCGGCCGGGTCGGTCTCCTGCTGGAGCAGCCGGGTCCAGTGCCGGATCATGCCGGTCTGGCTGAGGGTGAAGGAGATGAAGACGCCCACGATGTAGAGCTGGATGAGCCGGGTGACCTCGGCGTCGAACGACACGATGAGCAGGATCGCGAAGCCGGCCAGCAGCACGATGCCGTTGCTGTAGGCCAGCCGGTCGCCGCGGGTGTGCAGCTGGCGCGGCAGGTAGCCGTCCTTGGCGAGGATCGAGCCGAGCACCGGGAAGCCGTTGAAGGCGGTGTTCGCGGCCAGGATGAGGATCACGCCGGTGAAGGCGATGACGACGTACGACAGCCCGTGCAGCGGGCCCTGGAAGACGGTGTCCGCGAGCTGCGCGATGACGGTCGGCTGGTCGTAGTCCTTCCCGACCGGCTGGCCGTTCAGCAGCAGCTGCTGGGCCGGTCGCTCGGCGAAGCGCAGGTGCGTGAGGTTGCCCAGCGTGATGATGCCCATGAGCATCGTCACCGCGATGGTGCCCATGAGCAGCAGCGTGGTCGCGGCGTTCTTGCTCTTGGGCTTCTTGAACGCCGGTACGCCGTTGCTGATGGCCTCGACCCCGGTCAGCGCCGCGCAGCCGGAGGAGAAGGTGCGCAGCAGGAGGAAGGCGGCCCCGAGGCCCATGAAGCCCTCCTCGAAGCCGTGCTCCGGCGCGATCGTGTACTTCGCGCTCTCGGCGTACGGCAGGTCGCCGAAGAAGTGCCGGAACAACCCGAACACCGTCATGCCGATGATGGCCAGCATGAACCCGTAGGTCGGGACGGCGAAGGCCCCGCCGGACTCCTTCACCCCGCGCAGGTTCGCGGCCATCAGGAGCAACACCAGGCCGCTGGCGACCAGCGCCTCGTGGCCCTTGACGAAGCCGATCGCCGACGAGGCGTTCTGCACACCGGACGACACCGACACTGCGACGGTGAGGACGTAGTCGACGAGCAGCGCGGCCGCGACCGTGAGCCCGAACCTGGGCCCCAGGTTGGTGGTGGCGACCTCGTAGTCGCCGCCGCCGCTCGGGTAGGCGTGCACGTTCTGCCGGTAGGAGGCGACCACGACCAGCATGACCACCGCGACCATCAGGCCGATCTTCCAGGAGAACGAGTACGCCGCCAGCCCGGCGACGCTCAGGGTCAGGAAGATCTCGTCCGGGGCGTAGGCCACCGAGGAGAGCGCGTCACTGGCGAAGACCGGCAGCGCGATCTTCTTCGGCAGCAGCGTCTCCCCCAGCCGGTCGCTGCGCAGGGCGCGGCCGAGGACCAGCCGTTTGACGACGTCGTTGACCGAGGGCACGCGGAGCAGCCTAGGGCCGAGCCTCCGCGACGGGTCCGTGTAGCGTTCCGCGAGGTCCCGGTACCCGGCCGAGGCCTGCAAAGGGGCGCCAGTGCACGTCGTGATCATGGGGTGCGGACGGGTCGGCTCGGCGCTCGCCAAGAGCCTGGAGTCGGCGGGCCACTCCGTCGCCATCATCGACCGGGATGCAGGCGCGTTCCGCCGCCTCCCCGCCGAGTTCAGCGGCCAGCGCGTGACCGGCATCGGCTTCGACCGCGACACCCTGGTCGAGGCCGGCATCGACAAGGCGGAGGCCTTCGCCGCGGTCAGCTCCGGCGACAACTCGAACATCATTGCCGCCCGGGTGGCCCGCGAGACCTTCGGCGTCGAGAACGTCGTGGCCCGGATCTACGACCCGCGCCGCGCCGAGGTCTACCAGAAGCTCGGCATCCCGACGGTCGCCACCGTGCGCTGGACCGCCGACCAGGTCATCCGCCGGCTGCTGCCCAGCGGGATGCTCAGCGAGTGGCGCGACCCGAGCGGCAACATCGTGCTCGCCGAGCTGGCCTACAACCCGGCCTGGGTCGGGCACAGGGTGAGCCGGCTCGAGGAGGAGTCCGGCGCCCGGGTGGCGCTGCTGACCCGCTTCGGCGAGGGCATCCTGCCGGAGCGCGGCACGGTCGTGCAGGACGGCGACCTGGTCCACGTCATGATGCGGTGGGACCACCGCGACCAGGTCGAGCGGGTCTTCTCCGCCGGCCCGACCGAGGGGCACTAGTCATGCGCGTCGCGATCGCCGGGGCCGGCAACGTCGGCCGCTCCATCGCCCTGGAGCTGCTGGAGAACGGCCACAGCGTGCTGCTCATCGAGCGCGAGCAGCGGGCCATGAAGGTCGCCTCCGTCCCCAACGCCGAGTGGCTGCTCGGCGACGCCTGCGAGATGGACTGCCTGGTGCAGGCCCGGCTGCAGGAGTGCGACGTGGTGGTCGCCTCCACCGGTGACGACAAGGTCAACCTGGTGGTCAGCCTGCTGGCCAAGACCGAGTTCGGCGTCGACCGCGTGGTCGCCCGCGTCAACCACCCCAAGAACGAGTGGCTGTTCAACGAGTCCTGGGGCGTCGACGTCTCGGTGTCCAGCCCCCGGCTGCTCGCCGCGGTCGTCGAGGAGGCGGTGAGCGTCGGCGACCTGGTGCGGCTGCTGACCTTCCGGCAGGGCCAGGCCAACCTGGTCGAGCTCACCCTCGCGCCCGACGCCGACCTGGTCGGCAAGCTGGTCGGCAGCATCAGCTGGCCGCAGGACAGCGCGCTGGTCGCCATCCTGCGCGAGGGCCGGGTCATCACGCCCTCCCCCGACGCCGCCCTGGAGGCCGGCGACGAGCTGCTGCTGGTCGCCACCTCCGAGGTCGAGGACGAGCTCGACGTCCTGCTGACCCGCTCCGCGCCCTAGGCGCGCTCGGGCTCCGGCTCGGGCTCGGGGACCTCGGCGCGCTTGACCAGCGCCACGGTGAGCAGCGCCGAGCCGATGATGAGCGGCCACTTCACGGCGTTGATGACGATGAGGACCACCAGGTTGTCCCGGTCCCGGTCGCCGACGGTGAGCAGCACGGTCGTCGCGACCGCCGCGCGGATGAAGAACGAGGCCGACCAGACGGCGGTGGCCAGCACACAGGCCCGGCGCAGCGGCTCGTACTCGCGCCACACCTTGTAGCGCGGGTCGATCGCCGCCAGGGCCAGCGCGATCGCCGGCCGGCCGGCGAGCAGCGAGACCAGGAAGGCCAGGCCGGAGCCGGCGGTGATGAGGATGCCGGGCAGGAAGAAGCCCTTGCCCGACCCGGTGCTGCGGGCGATCACGACCGCGAGGACCAGCCCGAAGAAGCCGCTGAAGGCCTGCTGCAGCGGCTCGCCCCGCACCGAGCGGAGGGCCACGACGAGCAGCCCGGCGACGACCGCCGCCACGATGGCGCCGTTGAGCGAGGTCAGGAAGCGGGCGAGCACGAAGACCGTGGCCGGGACCGAGCTGTCGAGCAGCCCCTTCCAGCCGCCGAACACGGCGAGCAGCGACTGGGTGGACAGCGGCGCGGCGGGCTGGTCAGCCACCGACGGCTCGCAGCTCGTACTCGGGGTTGAACAGCGTCGGGGCGCCCTCGCGGCGGGTCAGCCGGCCGCGGGCCACCAGGGTGCGGCCCGGGTCGATGCCGCGGATGCGGCGGCGACCCAGCCAGACCAGCGTGACGGTGCCGGTGCCGTCGTAGAGCTCGGCCTCCAGCGTCGGGACACCGGCGAGCGGCCGGAGGACGACCGCGCGCAGCGTGCCCGCCACGCACACGGGCGCACCGACGGAGCACAGGTTGACGGCGACGGCGCCGGAGGAGGCGGCCTCGTGGCGCAGTTCGGCGTTGTCGACCTGCTCCTCGTCCGCGGTCAGGCGTTGGAGGGCCCGCTTGAAACGACCCGGCTCGTGTGCCACGACCTGATGCTAGTCCGCGAGCGCTACCGGGTCTCGGTGATCTCCGGCCCGCGCTCGGGCATCTGCAGCGAGCCGGTCTCGTCCTCGGCCGGCGGCTCGACCTGCATGGCCTCCGCGGGCAGCACCAGCGGCAGCGGGTCGCGGACCGCCATCGGGTCGCTGCCGCGCACCACCGCGACCTGCTTGAGGGCGGCCAGCAGCGGCGCGGCGGCCGCGTCGTCGACGGCACCCGGCCCGGTGATGAGACCGCGCAGGAACCAGCGCGGGCCGTCGAAGCCCACGAACCGGGCGGGCGCCAGCACGACGCCCTGGCCCGGCACCTCGGTGGGGACGGACGCGCGCAGCTCGACGCCGAGCAGGCCGTCGGCGTCCTCCGCCTGCCCGCCGCTGCCGGCGAGCGCCTCCCGGATCTCGGCGCGCACCTCGTCCCAGATGCCCTCGGTCTTGGGGGCGGCGAACGCGTTGACCTGCGCCGACGACTCGCCGTGCACCAGGGTGGCCGCGACGACCTCGCCCTCGGGGCTCACCTCGAGCCGCACGTCGATGTCGGGCAGCACCGGCACCAGCAGGCCGCCCAGGTCGAGCCGCGGGTTCTCCAGCTCGGGGGCGTCGGCGACGTCCCAGGGACCCTGCGGCCGGGCCATCGCCGCGGCCCGCTGCTCGCGCTCCTCGCGCTCCAGCTCGGCGAGCAGCAGTGCGTCCTCGGCCGCCCGGTCCTCCGGGTCGAGGTCGTCGACGAAGCCGTCCACCTCGGGCTCGACGTCCTTCTTGCGCCGTCCGAACGCCACGCTAGGAACCTCCTGCTGAGTAGCCGCCCGTGGACCCGTGCCCACCGGTGCCTCGTTCTGTGCCCGACAGCTCGTCGGTCTCGCGCCACACCACCCGCTCCACCCGCTGGACGACCAGCTGGGCGACCCGGTCGAGCCGGCGCAGGTGCACCGTCTCACGTGGGTCGTGGTTGACCAGGATGACCTGGATCTCCCCCCGGTACCCCGCATCGATCGTCCCAGGCGCGTTCACCAGCCCGACACCGTGGTGCGCCGCCAGGCCGGAGCGGGGGTGCACGAACCCGGCGTACCCCTCGGGGAGCGCCAGCGCGATGCCGGTGGGCAGGACGACCCGCTCGCCGGGCGCGACGTCGGCGTCGACCGTCGTCACCAGGTCGCAGCCGGCGTCGCCGGGCCGGGCGTACGCGGGCAGCGGCACGTCAGGGTCCAGCCGCTGTACGGCGACCTCGAGAGCGTCCACGGGGCGAGACCGTACCGTGGACCCATGGCCAAGAGCGTGCTCGTGACCGGGGCGAACAGCGGGATCGGGCTGGTGACCTGCCTGGAGCTGGCGGCGGCCGGCTGGGACGTGGTCGGGACGGCCCGCACCGCAGAGCGGGCCCAGCGGGCCCACGACCAGGCCGCGGAGCGGGGCCTGGAGCTGCGCACGGTGCTGCTCGACGTCGACGACAGCGCCTCCTGCGAGCGCGCGGTGGCCGAGGTGGAGGAGCTCACCGGCGGCCTGCACGCGCTGGTCAACAACGCCGGCTTCGCCCAGTCCGGGGCGGTCGAGGACATCGCCGACGACGCGGTCCGCGCCCAGCTCGAGACCAACGTCGTGGCGCCGATCCGGCTGGCCCGGCTGGTGCTGCCCGGCATGCGGGACCGGGGCGACGGCCGCATCGTCAACATCTCCTCGGTCGCCGGCCGGCTCTCGACCCCGCTGATGGGCTGGTACTGCGCCTCCAAGCACGCCCTCGAGGCCGTCACCGACGCGCTCCGGATGGAGGTCGAGGGCGACGGCGTCAAGGTCTCGCTCGTCGAGCCCGGGATGTTCGCCACCGACGTGTGGTCGGCGGCGCAGAGCGGCGGCTTCCCGCAGGCCTCGACCGCCCGCTACGCCGCCGCCTACGCCCGCGGCGAGGCGCTCGGCGCCCGCTCGCACAAGCTGCCCGACCCGGTCTGGGTGGCCCGGACGGTGCGGGTCGCGCTGACCAACCCGGTGCCGCTGGCCCGCTACGTCGTCGGCGCCGACGCGGTCGGCGGGATCCTGGCCGAGACGGTCCTGCCGACGGTCCTCACCGACTACGTCAAGGCGATCAGCACGGGGCTGCGCTCCCCGCTGCGGCTGCCGTTCCTGGGCTGATGACGACGTTCCGCGAGGGGCTGCGCGTCCCGCTGTGGTGGTGGGCGATCGGGCTCGGCGTCGCCCTGGGGGCGGCGGCCGAGGTGCACCTGGGCGCCCCCGGGGTGCGCGCCTGGGTGCCCTACGTCGTCCTCCCGCTGCTGGCCGCCGCCGGCCTGCTGGCGCTGTCCCGGCACCGGGTGGTCGTCGCGGACGACGTGCTGGAGGTGCCGGGCGCGCGGGCGCCGCTGAGCGCGTTCGGGCCGCCGCAGGTGCTCGGCCGCGACGACCTGCGGCTCTGGCTCGGGCCGCGGGCGCAGCGTGACGCCTGGGTCCGGGTCAAGCCCTGGCTCAAGGGCGCGGTGCTGCTGCCGATGACCGATCCTGAGGACGACACGCCGTACTGGCTGGTCGGGGTGCGCGACCCGGCTGGGCTGGCGGCGGCGGTCACCCGGGTGCCCCGGGCATAGCCGGCAGCGCAACGGGCAGCACCTGCTCATGGCTGTAGCGAAGATCCTGTGGAAGGCCCTGGCGGTGACGTCCGGGATGCTGGCGGCGCGGGCGACGAAGGCCGCCCTGGACAAGGGCTGGCGCAAGAAGGTCGGCGACGAGCCACCGCGCAACCCGGCCGCGCCCGGCACCGACTGGAAGGAGGCCGTCGTGTGGGCAGCCGCCTCCGGCACCGCCCTCGCGCTGGCCAAGGTCGCCGCCACCAACGGCGCCGCCAAGGTCTGGCAGAAGACGACCGGCAACCTGCCTCCCGGGGTGGAGGAAGTCGGGGCCTAGCCTGCGCGGTGTGGACGACACCGACATCGCCTTCGCAGGGGTCAACGGCCAGCGCGCGCTGCTGAGGGACGGCACCGTCTCCAGCACCCAGTTGCTCGAAATCTCGCTGGCCCGCATCCGGCGGCTCGACCCGCAGATCGGCGCCTTCCGGACCCTGTTCGACACCGCCCGCGGCGAGGCCGAGGCGGCCGACGCCGCGATCGCCCGCGGCGAGGACCGGCCGCTGCTCGGGGTCCCGGTGGCGGTCAAGGACAACCTCGCGGTCGCCGGCCAGGCCCCGGCGCTCGGCACCGGCTCGCCGCAGCCGGTGGCCACCGAGGACGCCGAGATCGCCCGTCGGCTGCGGGCCGCCGGCGCGGTCCTCGTCGGCGCCACCCACCTGCCCGAGCTGGCGCTGTGGCCGTTCACCGAGAGCCAGACCTTCGGCGCGACCCGCAACCCGTGGGACCTCGACCGGACCGCCGGCGGCTCGTCCGGCGGCTCGGCCGCGGCGGTGGCG